>CAZTEE010000006.1:0-25250 GCA_964611775.1 uncultured Phycisphaeraceae bacterium
CGCCGATCTCGACGCCGAGCGTTTCCCGCCAGATCTCGCGGAAGAGGCCCGAGACGAGCGCGATCACGTCGTCGCGCGTGACGAACGACATCTCGAGGTCGAGTTGCGTGAACTCCGGCTGGCGGTCGGCGCGCGGGTCCTCGTCGCGGAAGCAGCGCGCTATCTGGAAGTAGCGGTCAAGCCCGGCGACCATCAGGATCTGCTTGAACAGTTGCGGGCTTTGCGGGAGCGCGTAGAACTCGCCCGGCTGAAGACGCGAGGGAACGAGGAAGTCGCGCGCGCCCTCGGGAGTGCTCCGGCAGAGGTTCGGCGTCTCGACCTCGACGAAGGCGCGGGCGTCGAGATAGCGGCGCATTGTCTGCGACACTCGATGGCGGAGCATTAGCAGCCGTTGCATCGGGGGTCGGCGGAGGTCGAGCGGGCGGTGCCGGAGCCGGAGTTCCTCGTTGGGGAGCGAGTCCTTGTCGGTGGGGAAGAACGGCGGGTTGTCGGCCTTATTAAGAACGCGGAGATTAGAAACGACAAGTTCGACCGCGCCGGTGGCGAGGCGCGGGTTGGCGCCCCCGTCGCGGGTTCGCACCGCGCCGGTCGCGGCGATCACGTCCTCGCCGCGGAGACGATCCGCCGCTTCGAGCAGATCGGCGGGGCAATCCTCGGCGTCGAGAACGAGTTGGGTGATCCCGTGGCGGTCGCGGAGATCGACGAAGATCAGCCCGTCGCCGTGACGCCGGGTCGAGTCGACCCAGCCCGCTAGCGTCGCGGTCGCGCCGACGTGATCAGCGCGGATTTCGCCGCAGGTGTGGGTTCGTAGCGAGGAGCCGGTGGTGTCCATGTGCGTTGAATGCCCCATGTTCGAGGTGCGAAAACGACGAGTATATCGGCGGAAACCTCGTGCGAGACTCGGCTCCGCAATGCACAAATTAATGCCTAGGGACTTCATCCCTGGGCATCCCCCCATAGCCCGCCGTCGGCAACCGGGCACGAATTAGCCGGTACCCACTTGACATGAACCCCTCGCCGGGAAAGACTGAACGCGTGACTCCCCGAAGGAACAGCCCGGCCTCTCTCGTCTTGCTCGTCCTCGCGGCGGTTCTCATCGGCGGGGCGCGGGTCGCCCACTTCGTCACTCCTCACGCGAATCCGCACACTCAACACAACCTGGCAGCAGCGGACAATCCCGGGCTTGATGTCGTTTCCGATTGCTCGGCGCCAGATCCCGCGCCCGCCGAGCCGACACACCATCACAATCCCGACTGGGACTGTCTGTTCTGTCAGAACCTTGCCGGTCCCACCGGCGCCGGGGTGTTTATCGCCCCGATGATCGCCTTGCTCACGGACCCCGACCCGATCGGGCTGATCCGGCACGAGCCGCTGGGCTTGTGCATCACGCGCGACATCCGTTCGCTCGGTCCGCGCGCGCCACCCATCGTCATTCTCTGAGTTCCCCGCGGCGCAGTCGCTGCGCCGCGGCGTTGAACCGTCGCGCTCGGCGATCCGCCGCGCGCCGCGTGCCCTAACCCGTCACAACCAAACACTCAGGATCAGGTTCGACCATCCCGTGTCGCGCGCCCCCGGCGGCGTGCGGCGGGGAACGGAGGCTCGCCCATGCGACGCCGAGGTTTCACCCTCATCGAGTTGCTCGTGGTGATCTCGATCATCGCGGTGCTGCTGGGATTGCTGCTGCCCGCGCTGGGGTCGGCCCGGCTCGCGGGCCGGGCCGTGCAGTGCCTGAGCAACATCAGGCAACTACAGATCGCCAGCATGAACTACTCCATCAACAACAAAGGAATGTTGATCGAACCCGGCATGACCGAAGGCGGCTTCGTCGATGAGGAGGTCGCGTGGATCAACACGCTCGCCCCCTACTACGGCGGGGACGACATCATCGTCCGCTCGCCGGGCGACCGAAGCCCGCACTGGCCCGAAGCCGACGGCGGACGGGGGATCCCGCTCGACGGATCGACCGACCGCTTCCGGCGGACGAGCTACGGCCTCAACGGCTTGGTCACGCGACAGATCAACCCGGACGTCTCCTTCGACAGCAACCAGAACCAGGTCCAGGCCGAGTTCTACAACCATCTTACAAAGATCGACCGCCCCTCCGACACCATCCAGTTCCTGCTCATGGCCGAGACCGGCAAGTTCGCCGGCGCCGACCATGTCCACCCAGAGCAGTGGGGCGCACGAATTCGATTTGCGCCTCAGTCACCGCCTGTCATCGCCGCCGAGCAGGCGCTCATCGGCGCGTACGGGGGCGGCGCCGACAAATGGCATTCGGTATCCAACTACGGCTTCTTCGACGGGCACGCGGAGACGCGACGGTTCAGCGAGGTTTATCAGAGTCCCGAGTCAAACAAGTTTGACCCGCGGCTGCGTTAGCCGCACACGCTGTTCCGTACCTATTCACCATAGGCCCCTCGTGGGGGCCGAACCAGAGGAGAAACAAGAGATGCGTCATACACGCGACATCACCACCGCAGCGATCGCCGCGACTCTCGCCGGCATGACCGCTGCATCCGTCCAGGCCACCGGGCTAGACGTCCTGCTTCTGCGCGACGACGTGAACGGCCGGATCCGCACCGGCTCGTTCTTCGATCCGACCGAAACCATCGTCTCTCTCAACGAACGCGTCTTCGAGGCGGAGTTCGGCGAGACCGACCCGATGCAGCCGAACTTTTCCGACGAGCCCGGCTTCCGCGCGCTCGATGGCGATTTCGACGGCGGGTTCTGGGGATTCAACTTCCTCGACGCCGTGCGCGTCTGGAACGGGTCCGACTTCTCCACCATCAGCGACTACACGATCTCCGCGAGTTTCGGCCCCTCGCCCACGATCACAACCTCCGCCGTCGCGGGCGGGTTCGTCGCCGGGTTCAACATCCCCGTCGGCGCGGGCGGCTTCGACGACCACCTCGAACTCTTCCTCGACGCCCCCGGCGACGATAGCGCCGACGGGATCTACCTGCTCACGCTCGAGGTCTTCTCCAACGACCTCGGCGCGTCGCGCCCGATCTTCTTCGTCTTCGGTCGCGGCGTCGATGAGTTCGACCTCGACCTCGCTGTCGACTACGTCCGCTCGTCCGTGATCCCGACCCCGGGCGCGTTCGGTCTCCTCGCGCTCGCGGGCGTTGCGTCGCTCCGCCGTCGGCGCTGCTGATATCGCTTAGCGCACAACGGCGGGCGCTCGACAGGGCGCCCGCCGCTTTTGAGGATCTCGAATCGCACAACTCCGTGCTTCCACGCACCGATGATCGAAGGAAACAAACGATGAAACACATGCTCACGATCGGCGTCGTGACCCTGCTCACGGGCGCGCTCACATCCGTCGCGGCGGCGCAGGCCAACGGGGACGAACTCCACCCCGGCGACGTCGGCCTCTTAGTCGAAAACAACAAAATCGTCACCGGGCTTGTCGAGAACAATCAGATCATCCCGCGCCGCATTTTCGTCGCCGACCTTTTCCCTTTCTTCGGATTCCCGTTCACCCCTAACCCCGGCTTCGACACGCGCCTCAACACGCTCCCGCCGTTCAGCGTGACCCGGCTGAACATGACCGACGCGCTCCGGATGTGGAACGGCGCGGACTTCAACGACATCGCGGCGCTCGACACGGGATCCGGGCCGACGCCGATCCAAGTCGAGATAAGTTTCGGTGCATTCGCCGTGCTCTCGCCGATCTCGCCGGGGACGCTCGTGAACGGGCCTTCATTCGCGGTCACTTCGCTGGGTGATCTGCACGTCCACCCGCAGCACCTGTTCCAGTCGAATCTGCCGGACGGGTTGTACCTGATGACGTTCGAGGTGGAGAACAACGCCGGGCTTGCGCCTTCCGACCCGTTCTGGTTCATATATGAATGGAACAGCGAGCCGGGCGACCTCGCCGCGGCGTCTCAGTGGGTCCAGCAGAACCTCATCGACGGGGTCGAGCCGATCCCGGGCGATCTTAATAATGACGACGCCGTCAACGGATCGGACCTGCTGATCCTGCTCAACGACTGGGGATCCACGGAATCCGTCGCGGACATCAACACGGACGGGATCGTCGACGGCACGGACCTGCTGCTGCTGCTGAACAACTGGACCGGCTGAGCGGGCGGGATAGCGGGCGACGCCGGTGACTGCATTCGTTGTGTGTTCAGAACCCCCGGCGTGAGACGAACGACGCGCCGATCAACATCGCACCGGCCGAGAGCACCAGCACCGAAACCCCCGCGACCGGCCAGGTCCAGCCCATCGAGTCCATCGCCTGGCGCACGGGGGCGTAGTTCGGGTACGACATCGGCGAACTCGACCGCATCGCCGGGGTGTGCAGCGCGGGCGTGACGTTCATCGCGGCGGCGAACTCCCAGGAGTGCGGCCGGCGCGACAACTCGCGGTATGTCCGCTCGGCGCGTTCGATCCCGCCCGCGGGCTTGAATGTTATAAGCGTGTAGACCCAGTCTTTGTAATGGGCGCTGCCCCAGGTCTCGGGCTCAAGCCCGGGCGCGCCGGCGCGGGCCGCGACGACGAGGCTCGATCCGTCCCCGCCGTCGGCGAGCAGGCGCAGCGGGTCCGCGGTCGCGCGGTCGGCCTGACCGGCGAGCAGCATCACGCGGAGCCAGTCGTTGTGCCGGACTATCGGGCCCAGGCCGGGCACGTCGCGCCCGGCGACGGGCAGGCGCTCTACGGAATCGCCCCACCGGATTTCGACGATCGGCCCGCCGGGCTTGTCGAGTGTCTCGATAGAGACTTCGCGTCCGAGGTGCGCGAACCGTGCGGCGTCGAGCGGGATGAAGAAGTGCAGTTCCACGGGGTCGCGCTCGCGGAGGTCGCCGAGCCGATGCGCCATCCCCCAACCCGCCGCGGCGAACAACGCGAAACCGCCGGCGACAACGCCGAGACCGATTAGTCGGAGGCTGATGTTCTGCATGTCGGCCTTCCGGCGCCGGCGCGGCGCGGGTCAGTGCGAATCCGGCGTCGAGTGATCGTCGGTGTGCGATTCGTTGGGATCGAGCCGGCCCTCGGCGATGGCGCGCTCGCGGGCCTCGGCGGCGATCGCGGGCGGCGCGATGTCCCCGTCGCGAAGCGGGTCCACGATCCCGCGCGAGCCCATGTCCACCAGCGTGAAGAGCAGGAAGAACCCGATCGTAAGGATAGTGAAGAACAGGACGATGGTGTTCATCGCCTTGTCGTGCAGGAGGTGCATGAAGAACGCCGCGACGAGCAACGCCTTGAACGCCGCGATCCCCACGGCGATCCACAGGTTCAGCGTTTCGCCGAAGTGGACACGCGACACCGCGACCGTCAGAACTGTGAGCACGAGCAGCACGCCGAGGATGGCGTTGAGCAGGCGCATGGACGAGACGTGGTGATGTTCGTGCTCGTCGTGATGGATGTCGGCGTGGGCTTGGCTCATATCAGGGCACCAGGTAGAGGAGTGGGAACAGGAAGATCCAGATCAGGTCGACGATGTGCCAGTAGAGGCCGACGTTCTCGACCGCGGTGTAGTGCTTGGGGCCGAAGTGCCCCTTGAGCGCCCGCCAGCCGATCCACCACAGCAGCAGCACTCCGATGAGGACGTGCAGCCCGTGCGTCGCGGTGGAGACCCAATAGATGCTGAGGAAGACCGGGTCGTACGCGCTGGGTTCGTACCCATGCCCGCCGGCGTAGGAGAAGAACCCGCCGGGGATCTCGCCTTTCTGGATTTTCGGGATGTACTCGAGGGAGAGTTTGATGACGAGGAACGCCACGCCGCACAGCGACGCGAAGAAGACATTGGCCGCGAGGATCATCTTCTGGCCGAGTTGCGCCGCCCGGACCGCGACGGCGACGTTCCACGAACTAATAAGCAGGATGACGGTGTTGACCGCGCCGATCTGCCAGTTGAGGTAATACTCCGAGGCGCCGCGGAAAGAGTCCGGGTGGAACATCCGCAGCACGAAGTAGGCGCAGAAGAACCCCGAGAACAGCAGCAGTTCCGTCGCGAGGAACAGCCACATCCCGAATTTGGCGGCCTCGAACTCGTCCGCGTTGTTACGCCAGTGCGGCTGGTGCTTGTACCGCTCCCACGGCTCGCCCGTCCCGCTCCGGCTTGTAGGAATCGTCGTCATAAGAAGTCCTCAGAGATCCGACCGCCCGCGAACGCCCGAACGCCGCCCGGCTATTGGTTGCTAGTGCCCCTTCCCGCCCGGGTCCGCGACGGGGAACTCGCCCGGCTCGGTCTGCGGCGGGACGACAGTGTCGAAGTCGTACGGGTGATGGCGCACGACCGGCTCGTGGTGGAAATTGTGTTCGATCGGGGGGCTGGCGGTTTCCCATTCGAGGCTTAGCCCGCCCCAGGGGTTCGGGGGGGCGGTCTTGCCGCCGAAGAATGAGGTCGCGAAGACCGCGAGGTGGATGAGGAAGCCGACGCCGAGGATCCACGAGCCGACCGTCGAGAGTTGGTGGAGCGCCTGGAACTCTTCTACATAGGTCGCGTAGCGGCGGGGCATGCCCTTGGTGCCGAGGATGAACTGGGTGAAGAATGTCAGATTGAATCCGATGAAGACGAGGGCCGCGCCGGCGAGGGCCCAGCGTTCGTTGTACATCTTGCCGAACATTTTCGGCCACCAGTGGTGGATCCCGCCGAGGAACGCCATGACCGTGCCGCCCATCATGACGTAGTGGAAGTGAGCGACGACGAAGTAGGTGTCGTGCAGGTGCATGTCGGTCGAGAGCGACCCGAGGAACAGCCCGGTGAGTCCGCCGATCGAGAAGAGGAACAGGAAGATGAGCGCGTAGGCCATCGGGGTGGTGATCGCGATGGAGCCTTTATAGAGAGTCGCGGTCCAGTTGAAGACTTTGATCGCGGAGGGGATCGCGACGAGGAACGTCAGCCCGCTGAAAATGGCGCTGGCGAGTTCACCCTGGCTGGTGAACATGTGATGTCCCCATACGATGAAGGAGATCGCGGCGATCCCGAGGCTGCTGAACGCGACGAACTTGTAGCCGAAGATTTTCTTGCGGGCGTGGACCGCGATCAGTTCGCTTATAATGCCCATGCCGGGGAGGATCATGATGTACACTGCGGGGTGGGAATAGAACCAGAAGAAGTGCTGGTACAGGACGGGATCACCGCCGTAGGCCGGGTTGAAGATGCCGATTTTGAAGACGTTTTCGATGGTGAGGAGCAGGACGGTGATCCCGAGGACGGGCGTGGCGAGCACCTGGATGATGCTGGTCGCGTAGATCGCCCAGACGAAGAGCGGCATGTCGAACCAGCCCATCCCGGGGGCGCGGAGCTTGTGCACGGTGACGATGAAGTTCATCCCGGTGAATATGGAACTGAACCCGAGAATGAAGACGGCGAGCGTCATGGCGATGACGCGCCCGTACTCTTCCGCGATGGTGCTGTACGGCGTGTAGAAGGTCCAGCCGGTGTCCACGCCGCCGAGGATGATCGACGTGACGGCGAAGATCGAGCCGATGACGTAGACGTACCAGGAGAAGAGGTTGAGCCTGGGGAAGGCGACGTCCTTGGCGCCGAGCATCAGGGGGAGCATGAAGTTGCCGAGGGCGGCGGGGATGCTGGGGATGATGAAGAGGAAGACCATCACCGCGCCGTGGAGCGTGAAGGCTTTGTTGTAATCGAGGTTCGAAGCGAACGGCCACATCCCCGTGACGACGGCCTCGCCGGTCGCGGAAGCGACCGTCGCCGTGGGCGCCCAGAGTTGCATGCGCACCAGCATGGCCGCGGCCCCGCCGAGCGCGAACGCCGCGAGCACGGCGAACAGGTACATGACGCCGATCTTTTTGTGATCGATCGTCGTCATCCAGTCCCAGATATTGACAAACAGACCGCCCTTGGAGGCGTAGTACGGCGCGTCGTGGTGCGCGTCGTGCCCGTGGGCGCCGGTTGTGTCGGCATGAATAGTGGTCATGAGTCAGTCACCTGTTGTGCCGCGCGTCCCGGCGCGCGACGATGGATCGTGCGCCAGGTTGCCGGTTATTTATTGCCCGCTCCCGAGGCTTCGGATGTACGCGATGAGCGCGTCGAGTTCTTTGTCCGTGAGTTGGCCTTGATACGAGACCATCTGGTTGGGGTAGCCGTCGACGATCTTGGCTGCGGGCACGAGGATGGACTCACGCAGGTAGTTCTCGTCCACGACGACATCCGTCATGCTGCCGTCGGGCAGGCGGACTCGGTGAGATGCTCCCCAGATCCCGCCCCAGCCCGGCCCGGTCCCGCGCCGGCTGTCGGTGGCGTGGCAGGCGACGCAGCCTTTGGTGTTGTAGAGGATCGCGCCGACCTCGATGGGCGTCCGTCCCTCGAAGATGTCCGCCATCGCGGCTTTGGTCGCGTCGTAGTCCGCCGCGGGCATGACGCGGAGGATCGCCGCCATCTGCGAGTGCTGATCGCCGCAGTACTCGGTGCAGAACATGTAATGATCGGTGTAGGGGAGGGGCTGCCCGTTCTCGTCGTACTGCGTCGCGCCGGGGACGGCCTCGAACCACGTCGTCGTGTAGCGGTTGGGCATCACGTCCATCTTGACGCGGAAATCGGGCGCCCAGAAAGAGTGGATCACGTCGGACGAGTGCATCACTAGTTTGATGGGCCGACCGGCGGGGACGGGGATGATCGGGACTTCCATATCCGCGACGCGGGTGGTCTCGGTCGGGTTGGCGCCGTTGTCGTAGGTCGCCTGCCAGTTCCAGCGCTGGGCGCGGAGGTCGATCTGCTCCGCAGCGGCGGGGGCGACGTGCATGTACATGTAATCCCGGAAACCCCACACGAACATAATCGCCATCGGGAAGATCGGGATGAACGTCCACGCGAGTTCGAGGGGCGTGTTGTGCGAGACGCTGCGTTGCGGCGCGACGCCGGGCAGGCGCCGATACTTGACGACGAAGTAAGTCATCAGCCCGACGATCAGCACGAAGAAGAAAGTCGAGACCCAGAAGATGAACATGAACAGCGAGTCGATCCGCGGGGCGATCGTCGATGCCTGATCCCCGAACCACAACTCGCTCCCGATCCCCCAGACCGAGCCGGTCGCCAGCGTTGTCGGCGTCAATCCAAGCACGCTCATTCGTCGCTCCCGTGGGCCGGCGGCGTCCGCGTCAGCCCAGATTCTTCAGCCGCGGCGAGCCGGGCCCGCCGAGTCCGTGTCCGGTCGAACTGCACGAGGGCCGCGATCACGCCCGTCAGCAGCGTGACGGTCAGCAGCCCCGCCGCGGTCATGACGCGCTGCGCAGCGAGGACGTAACTCCCCTCGTTCGGGTCATAGTGGTAGCACCTGAGCAGGATCCGATCGAAGATGCTCCCGACCTTGCCCTCCGATGCGTCGACCAGTGACAGGCGGACCTGCCGGGCCTGGTACTTCACGCCGTAGAGGTAGTTCGAGACCTTCCCGTCCGGGGATGCGATAATGATCGCGGTCGGGTGAGCGAAGTCGCCCGTCTTCGGGATGAACTCGTACTTCCAGCCCAGGCTGTCGCAGAGCGTGCGGATCTGCTCCGCTGAGCCGGTGAGGAACGGCCAGGCCTCCGGGCCGGTCGCGCGATCGACGCCCGCGAGATACGCCTTGTGCTGGCCAGCCGCGGCTTCGTACGTGTCGCGGTGGTCGAAACTCACCGTGACGGCCCGGTACTCCCTGCCCAGCGTCCAGGCTAGTTCGTTGAACGCCCGCTGCGCGTTGCCGATCACTACGGGGCACACGATGGGGCAGTTGAAGTAACCCAGGACGAAGACCACCGGGCGCTCGCCGTCGAAGAGGTCCGCGATGCGCACGGCCCGGCCGGTCTGATCGGTGAACGTCGCGTGCAGGGCGATCTCCTCGCCACGCCGTTCGAGGATGTCCGCCGCCGCCATCGCCGCGGGCGGCTCGGAGAGAAGAACCTGCCCCGGCGCCGACGCGGCGGCCGGCCCGAACGACAGCGCCCCGGCCAACAGCCAGATTCGCGCCCGACGGGTTGTCGCGTCAATAAAGTCAATCATCTCTGAACCGAGTACTCCCTGGCGACTTTGTCCGCGGCGGTTTCGATGGGGATGCGGATCATCCCCGCCTCGGCGTCCGCCCAGCCGAACTCACGAAGATTCTGATCCCACGTCGCGGCGAGCGAACGATACTCGGCGCCGATCGACACTTCCTGCTTCGATGAAACCTCACGCTGAGATTCCATGGTGAAGTACTGCGTGATCACCACCACGCACGCCACGACCAGCAGGAACCCGATAAGCCCGACCGCCATGATCGCCGCGGGTGTGACGGCCCCGTGCGAGTGTTGCGGCGGGGCTTCACCCGAGTGCGCATGCCACGAGTCGTCCGTGTGCCCGCTGTGGTCCGGGTCCACCCAGTCGCTGGATTCATTGGGATCGAAAACCGTCATCGAGTGCTCTCCCGGCCCGCCAGGTGTTCGACCGGCGTGGCCGCTGCGTCAGACATAGTTCTTGTGCTCGATCGCTTCGTCCATCCGCGGGTCGCGCAGCGGGACCAGCGGCGCCCGCGCCGTCCGCAGAACCAGCAGCCCCAGGAAAATCAGGATCGGTCCCGAGATACCCACCACGTCCAGCCAGCCCGGCGCGACCTCCCCGCCCGTCGAATCGAGCACCGTCGGCCGAACCACCCAGAAGAGATCCACCGCGTGAAACAGGAGAATCCACAGCCCGACGCCCGCGAGCACGCGCCGGCTCCGACGCCACGGCCGCGGCATCAGCAGGACGAACGGCACGACGAAGCGCCCGACGATCAATGTGATCGACAACGGCATCCACAGGTCCGTACGCCGGATCTGGAAGAACATCGTCTCCTCGGGGATGTTCGAGTACCAGATCAGGAAGTACTGGCTGAACCCGATGTAGGCCCAGAAGACGAC
Source organism: uncultured Phycisphaeraceae bacterium (assembly GCA_964611775.1). Taxonomy (GTDB): domain Bacteria; phylum Planctomycetota; class Phycisphaerae; order Phycisphaerales; family UBA1924; genus J020. Next base: position 10,831 of record CAZTEE010000006.1, read on the forward strand.
GAAGCCGAACATGAGTTTGCCGAGGTCGTGCAGGTGCTCGGCCGTCACCAGCCCGTCGAGCGCTCCGGCCCGACGCAGCGCGATCAGCATGAGCGTGCACAGCGACAGCGTCGCGCCGATGAACCCGGCGAAGAAGTACACGCCGAACATCGTGCTGAACCAGTGGAAGTCCAGGCCCATCACCCAGTCGAAGCCCGCGAACGCGGTCGTCAGCGCCATGACGAGCAGCCCGTAACTCGACATGCGCCTTGCTTTGGCGGTGCGCATGCGGTCGCCGTCGGCGTCCTGCGTCCGCGAGAGAGCGTAGAGCCGCTGGGAGAAGATCAGCCACAGCGAGAAGTACACCGCCGCCCGGGTGTAGAAGAACGGCTTATTAAGGTAAGCCTGCTTGGCCTGGTAGATCACGTCCCCGGCGGTGTAATACGGGTCCATCCAGTGGAACAGGCTCGGCGCCAGTACCGCCACCGGCACGAATAACGCCAGGCACACCGGCGTCAGGCTCATCACGTTTTCGAGCGGGCGGCGCACCGTCGCCGACCAGCCCGCGTTCACCTGGTGCAGGATCATCACGAAGATCATCGACCCCAGCGTCAGCCCCAGCGCGTAGAGGAACCCGATGTGGTACGCGGCGATCGCGACCTTCTTAGCGGTCGAGTCGCCGAAGACCGCCGAGAGCGCCGTGACCGCGACCGCGACGACGCCGCCCGCGATTAGGCCCGCGGCGAGGAGCCGACCCGAACCGGCGGCGAGAGTTGTGTTTGCCGGCGACAGGAGTTTCGATCTGTCCGCGATCGCATGGCCCATTATTCGCCTCCCCCGCCGGTCGTGGCGCCCCGGGACCGGATCAGATCACGCCGAAGGGCCTCCGGCACGTCCGCCATCTCGCCCCGGCGTGTTTCCTGTAACGCCCGCAGATAGAGCACGACGGCCCAGGCGTCGCGCGGGCCGATCTTCTCGCCGTACGCGGGCATGCGCAGCGCCGGCTCGACGCCGGGCGCATTGGCAAGACCGTTGCGGATCACGTGGAACATGTACCCGTCGCGGCCGAGTTCACCGCCGGGCAGATATTTCTCATCATGGAAGTTCGGCAGCGCATAAGCCCACTGCGCCCCGACCATCCCTTTCCCGTCGCCCGTCCCGCCGTGGCAAGGCGTGCAGTAGATCGTGAAGCGGTCCCGGCCGCGCTCGATCAGCTCGCGCACCTGTTCGGGCGTCGGCGCCTGGCCGCCGGGCAGGCCGAGGAGCGACGCGATAGGCGCGCGTTCGACGTATTCGCCGGCGTCATCGACGCCGAGGTACACGCGGTCGTCCTCGCGGAGGAACTCCGCGCGGCCGCGGCTCGGGGCTGCCCAGCCGTCACGGTCGTCCGGGCGGGCGCCGAACGCGACCGTCCCCGCGATCGGCTCGCGCATGGATCGACCGTCGGCGAAGAACGAAGAATCCGACTGCGGCAGATACTTCGGCTGGTCGTCCATCCCCGGGAAGAACTGCCTCGGACGCTCGGATGTCCGCTCGCCCCGGCAGCCGGCGGCGAGCGACGCCGCGACGGCCGCGAGAATTAAAGTTGTGATGGTTCGTGAGTGGCGCATCGCCTTAATCGCCCTCCACCGTTTCGACGCCGATCGCGCCGGCTGATTCGAGAAACTTCGCCGTCGCGGCCTGGTCGAATTTCGGGTCGTGCGATTCGATCGCGATGAAGAACCCGTCGTCGCTGGCGCTGAGGAACCGCTCGCTCGTGAAGAGAGGATGGTTCCAGCGCGGCAGGCCGTTGACCGCGAGCATCCCGAACACCGCGGTTATGCCCGCGAACAGCACGCCGAGTTCGAACGTGACGGGGACGAACGCTTCCCACGCGCCGAACGGCTTGCCGTGGACGATCATCGGGTACTCGACGGCGCTCGACCACCACTGGAGGAGGAACCCGCCGGACGCGCCGATCGCCCCCGCCGTCCCGACCAGCCAGGCCATCTTGCTGGGCTTGAGGCCCATGGCTTCGTCGATGCCGTGGATCGGGATCGGCGCGTAAACGTCCCATTTTCGGTACCCGGCGTCGCGGACCTTTTCCGCGGCGTGGTAGACGTCCGCGGGATTGCGGAACTCCGCGAGCACGCCCCACGATCGCGCGGGCGCCGGGTTGGTCGCTGTCGTGTGCGCCATGTCAGTGTCCTCGCCCATGTTTCGCATCGTGACCGTCGTGCCCGTGCGGGTTGGCCTGCGGGATCACGTTCTTGACCTCGCTGATCGCCAGCATCGGGAGGAATCGCATGAACAGCAGGAACAGAGTCATGAAGATCCCCATGCTCCCCACGAACGTCAGCACGTCAACGTACGTCGGGCTGTAATAACCCCACGAACCCGGCAGGAAGTCCGAACTCAGCGTCGTAACGATCACGAATCGCTCGAACCACATCCCGATGTTCACCACGATCGACACGATGAAGATGAACCACGGCGTCGTCCGCGCCCACTTGAACCAGAACACCTGCGGGCTGATCACATTGCAAGTCACCATGATCGCGTACGCCCACCAATACGGCCCCATCGCGCGGATTATGAACGCCTGCTGCTCGAAACTCGACGCGCTGTACCACGCGATGAAGAACTCCATCCCGTACGCGAAGCCGACCATCGACCCCGTCACCGTGATGATCTTGCACATGTTCTCGAGCGTCCGGCTCGTCACGAAATCCTTCATCCCAGGGTACAACTCACGCGCCGGGATCAGCAGCGTCAGAACCATCGCGAAGCCGCTGAAGATCGCGCCCGCAACAAAGTACGGCGGGAAGATCGTCGTGTGCCAGCCCGGCACGATCGACACCGCGAAGTCGAACGACACCACCGAGTGAACACTCAAGACCAGCGGCGTCGCGATCCCCGCCAGCAGGATGTACGCCTTCTCATAGTTCAGCCAGTGCCGGCTGCTGAAACGCCAGCCCATCGCCAGGAACCCGTACGCGAAGGCCCGCACCTTCCCGATCGCGACCTCGATCTTCCCGCCCGCGCTCGTGTTGTGCATCCGGCGCAGCGCACGGTCGCGCAGAGTCGCGATGTCCGGGATCATCCCCATGTACCAGAACAAGAGCGACACCGTGAAGTACGTCCCCACCGCGAACACGTCCCACAGCAAGGGGCTCCTGAAGTTCGGCCAGATCGCGTTCGAGTTCGGCAGCGGGAGCAGGAACCACGCGAACCACACACGCCCGACATGGATCCCCGGGAACGTGCCCGCGCAGATGACCGCGAAGATCGTCATCGCCTCGGCGAAACGGTTGATGCTCGTGCGCCACTTCTGCTTGAAGATGCACAGGATCGCGGAGATCAGCGTCCCCGCGTGACCGATGCCGACCCACCACACGAAGTTCACGATCGCCCAGCCCCAGCCGACCGGGTTGTTCAGGCCCCACACGCCGACACCAGTGACGATCAGATAAACGATCATCACCGTCCCGATCCCCGACACCATCGACGAGATCAGGAACGCCGGCCCCCACCACTTGCCCGGCTTGTTCTCAGCCCACGAGCAGATCGTCTCCGTGATCGAATGAAAATCACGATTGCCCAGGACCAGCGGCGGGCGCACCGCCGGGTCCGAGACCAATGTCCCGTCGCCGAGCTCACGGTCGAACTCCCGCCCGAGCGACGGGCCGGGCGCTTCGCCCGCCAGGCGCCTGGCTGTCAGTTCATCCGGGTGCAGCGTGCTCATGACGAGGCCCCCTGTCCGGTCAGGACGGGCAGGCTCATCACGTGCCCGGTGTCGTGCGTGTCGGTCGGTCCCCCGTGCTCGTCGCTGTGATCACCGTGATGGAATGGTTCCGTCACGGGCGTGCGCAGCCGGGGGTTCGGGTTGCGCAGCCGGGCCATGTAAGTCGTGCGCGGGCGTGTGTTGAGATACCCGAGGAGCATGTAAGTTCGCGCGTCGTCGCGAGCGGCGCGGACCTTGCTGAGCGGGTCTTCGATATCGCCGAAGACGATGGACTCGGTCGGGCAGGCCTGCTGGCAGGCGGTCTGGAAGAAGCCGTCGGGGATGTTGTCGAGTCCGCGGAGTTTGGATTCGACGCGGGAAGCGTTGACGCGCTGGATGCAGTAGGTGCATTTTTCCATCACGCCGCGCTCGCGGACTGTGACGTTTGGGTTGTACTGCATGGTCTGGACTTCGCCCGCGCCCTCTTCGATCTTCTCGCGCAGGCGGGGCGGGACGAGTTGTTCGTTCTTGACCACGCCGCCGATGAGGTCCTTGCCGACGTAATCGCCGTGGAGGCGCTTGGTGGCGTAGTCGAAGAAGTTGAATCGGCGAACTTTATAAGGGCAGTTGTTCAGGCAGTACCGCGTGCCGATGCAGCGGTTGTACGCCATGTTGTTCGTGCCCTCAGGCCCGTGCACCGTCGCGTTGACCGGGCACACCGTTTCGCAAGGCGCCAACTCGCAGTGCACGCACGCGACGGGCTGCATCGCCATCATCACGTCGTCGTTCTTGCGCCCGCCGGTGTACGGGCCGGCGTCGCCGAAGTCGAGGTCGAAGGAATCTTCCCCAGTCTCCGACGCGAAGTACCGGTCCACCCGGATCCAGTGCATCTCGCGGCCTTTGATGACCTCCGCCCGGCCGACAATCGGGATGTTGTTTTCCGCCTGGCACGCGATGGTGCACACGCCGCAGCCCGAGCACGTCCCGAGGTCGATGGACATCCCCCACTGCGGGCGCGTCGTCCACTGATGCTCCTGCTCGGGCTTGTAGATGTTCTTGTTGGCGGGCGTGTGGGCGTAGACTCCGACGCGCTCGGCGAACTTAAGTTCCTTGGGCTGGCCGTAGGCGTCGTGGTCGCTGATGATTGTGTCGCCGTGCTCGCGCCAGGCCTGCACGTCGAAGTCGCGGACGATCGCCCGGCCTTCCATCGCCCAGTGGCTCTGCACGCCGGCTAGTTCGAAGCTTCCCTGGGCCTTGGCCGCGGCCGCACCGACGGCGACACGCATCGCCCGGCTCGAACGCAGCAGGTACGTGTTGACCCCAGCGCCCGCGCCGACGCGCCCGACACGCTCGCGCCCGCCGCCCAGCGGCATGACGATCACGCCTTCAGCAGAACCCGGCGCCCGGATCACCGGTACCCTCATCGTCCGCCCATCGAGCGAGACCTCGATGATTTCCCCGTCGACCACGCCCAGCGATCGCGCCGTCGCGGCGCTGATCATCGCCGGGTTGTCCCATGTAACTTTCGTCACAGGATCGGGCAGTTCCTGGAGCCAGCCGTTGTTCGCCCAGCGCCCGTCGTGCTGATTTCGCCCGGGCGCGAAGACGATCTCGAAGCCCTCGCCCGCGGTGCGCAGCGGGGTCCGAGCGATCGCTGCGGCGATTCCGTCGCCGCGGAGTGTCACACTCGCGCCGGGCGCAGAGGTGTTCTCGGCTAGCCCGTTGTGCAGAGCCCGCGCCCAGCGTTTCTCGAACGCCTGCTCGCCGAGTCCCGAGAAGCCTGGCGCCGAGGTGCGCCACGTCGCGCGGACGATGTCGTATCCGTCGGGCTGAGCTTCGCCGGTAAGCCGCGCGAGGAACTCGATCCCGCTGCGCCCGTCGAAGAGCGGCGCGATCATCGGCTGGACGACGCTGAGCGTCCCGTCCGCAGCGGTCACGTCGCCCCACGATTCGAGGAAATGGCACCCGTTGCACTGCCAGGTCGAGAGCGCGCCGGTCTCGTCATCGCCGATGCTGAGCGTGATCGTCGTCGGGATGCGCGACCAGTGCTCGTGCAGGTTGAGGTCCGCCGGGGCGTCGTAGACGGGGTTGACGTTGATCGCCACAAGAGTGTCAACGCGCCCGCCCGAGATGAGCGACGCGAGCGTCGTGATCGACTCTGCGCTCGAAGCCGCGGCGTCGCCCGCGACCGGACGCATGTGAACTGTTTTGCCGATCGCGCCGAGCGCCGAGTTGATCGCGTGAACGAGCGCGTGCGTCCCGGCGGGCTGGGTCGCCCCCGCCATTACAATCGCGGCGCCCCGGTTCGCAACAAGATCGTCCGCGACGGCGTCGATCCATTCCGGGTCGAGCCTCTCGAGCGCGACCCCCGCCGACGCCGACTCGACCGCGCGGACGACGGCGGCGTTGGCCGTCCCGCCGAGCCGTTGAAACACGGCATCGGCGAGCAGCGCCGCATACGCGGGGATATGTGACGCGCGGAGCCGGAGCCTGTGGTCCGCGGCGCCGCCCGCGAGACTCATAGTGCTCTCGACGGCGTAGATGCGGCTCATGTCCGAGCCTTCGCCGTGCGTCGAGGTAACACGGCGACCGGCGGCGAACCCGCGCGCCTCGGGGAGCGTTGCGCCTTCACCGCCGAGGAAATCGCGGTCGAGTGTGAGGATCACCTTCGCCGCGGCGAGGTCGTACGTCGGCGCCATCGCCGTGCCGAACGCGATGCGCGCACCCTCGCGCGAAGACTCGTCGTCCACCGCTTCGTACGGCAGCCAGCGCGCCTCCGGCCAGCGCGACATCACCCGCGCCCGCAGACGATCGCGCGTGGGGCTGGTCGCCTTTTCAACGAGGAACACCAGGCCGGCGCCCCGCGTCTGATCGAACTGCGCGAAGTGCCCCGCGGCGAACGTGTCGAACTCCGCCCAGGAAGAATCCACCCGGCCGTTCGAACCCATCTTCGTCGGGTTCTTCAGTCGGTCCGGGTCGTACAGATCCAGCACGGACGACTGCGCCCAGACGCTCGATCGCCCCTGGTTGACGGGGTGAAGCGGGTTGCCCTCGATCTTGGTCGGGCGCCCTTCGTGTGTTTCGACCAGCAGGCCCTCAGCGCCGCCGCCGGGCAACGGCATCGCGGTGGCGTAGAAGAGAGCCTTGCCCGGGATGACTTCCTCGGGCTGCCTGGCGTACGGGAGGATCGTGTGCTCCGGGCGCCTGCAGCCGGGCAGAGTCGCGGCCCCGGCCAGCGCGATCGACGCGCCCATCAGGCGCAGGAACGAACGACGGGTCGGGTCGGACAACTCCGACGCGTGCGCCGGGAACTCACGCTGGAGAAAATCGCGGAACTCCGCCGTCCCGGCCAGTTCATCTAGGCTCCGCCAGTATGCGCGGCCGGTATGGTCCGCGGCGGGCGCGGGGACCGACTCAGGCGCTGCGTGCGTCCCGATAGTCGAAGGGCATTGCGTGGCTTTGCTCATCGTGGAAGTGCTCGTGCGGTTCGTGACGCGGGACTCGGATCAGTAATGGCAGGCGGCGCAGTGTTGCGGGGGGGCGTTGCGCAGACGTTCCGCAAGCCGTTTGCCCACGGTCTCCGCGTACCCGGGCTGCGCCAGCGTCTCTTCAACGAGCGCCAGATTCGTCGGCCAGATCGCGCCGCCGCCGAGCGCGCCGTGAACGTCAACCAGGTTCTTCTCAGGCGCACGGTGGCATTCCAGGCAGAACGCCATCGACAGGCTCTTCTGCTGGTTCACCACCGGCATCGTGTCCACTCGCCCGTGGCACGACAGGCACGACACGCCCGCGTTGTAATGTACCGCATGATTAAAGTGCGCGTACTCCGGCAACTTATGAACACGGACCCACGGGACCGACTCGCCCTTGGCCCAGAACTCGCGCAACGCCGTCAAGTCCGGGCTTTTCCAGTGCGGCGACGGCGTCGAGCCGTCCTGCGACATCGCCAGCCGAAGGTAGCCCTGCTTATCATCCACGACCGTATGGCAACTCATGCACGTCGATACCGCGGGCACGTTCGCCGTGCGCGATTCGTCCACGAACGTGTGGCAGTATCGGCAGTCGATGCCGAGTTTGTCCGCGTGTATCTGATGGCTGTAGTTCACGGGCTGCTCGGGCTGGTACCCGACCTCCCAGAACTCCGGCGTGGCGTAGTACCACATGCCCCCGATCAGCAGAAACGCCAACCCCAGGACGCCCGCCAGCGCGACCGTCGGGAGCAGATTCATCCATTTCGGAAATAGCGGCTTCACCTGCGTCCCCCGTCACCCACGCCCCGCCGCGATCCACGGGACCGTGACGTGCGGGCGCCTGTCCCGCGGACTCCGATTCACTTCTTATCAGGAATCTATCGGACCGACCCGATCGATCCCGCCCGAACCGACCCGAACAGCACCCCGCCTGCCCACCCGCGACCACGCCCGACAACCGGCTATGATAGCACACGAACAGGAATCATTGCTGCGGGGCAGTAGGGTACGACACGCCGCACGCCCGTCAAGCGCCCGAACATCAGACACACGAATCGAAACTCAGTCGCAAATCCGCTCGCGAGCGCGACACCCTTCGGACACCCCGTCATGCCCGATCAGAACCCCGCGCAACGCCCCGCATCAGATCCCTCTAACCCCCCGGCGCCGATCGCCACGCTGACCGCGTCGCTCGCCGCCCGGGCCGTGTTCTTCGGCTTCGCTACTTCCATCGCCGGGTGGATCATCGCGTACATCCTCCGCCTGCCCGGCGAGCTCGCCCCCCCCGTCGTCATCGGAGTGGCCTTGCTCGCCGTGCAGTTCCTCGGCGCCTGCGTCGCGGGTCGCCACGCCGGATCGAATAAACCCTGGCTCGTCGGACTCGCCGCCGGGCTTGTCGCCAGCGCCTTGAACCTCCTCATCGTCCTCTCCGCATTCGCCGGGGACACGCCCGAGCACGGCGGCGGCCTCGAACCCTTCCGCGCCGTCGTCGCCTACCTCCCCCTCGGAGCCGTGATCGGCGCGCTCGGCGGGACCATCGGCGGAAGAAAGATAACTCAATCTGATGTCGAGCCGAACTGGATCGGGCTTTTCGCCGTCCTCAACACCGCCGGCGCTTTCGCGCTGCTGGTCGTCGGCGGGATCGTCACGAGCGCCGGCGCCGGGCTTGCAGTCCCCGACTGGCCCGCGTCCTTCGGCGCCAACATGTTTCTGTTCCCCTTAAGCCGAATGACCGGCGGCGTGTTCATCGAACACGCACACCGCCTGCTCGCCGTCCTCGTCGCGCTCAACACCGCAGCCCTTCTGGTCTGGTCCCTCGTCGCACGCACGCCCGCGCTCGCACGCGTCATTATCGCGATCGCCAGCGTGATGGTCATCGTCCAGGCGGTCCTCGGCGGGATCCGCGTCATCGAAGCCGCCGCCGTGTTCGGGCTGATCCACGGCGTGCTCGGACAGATATACGTCGCAACCCTCGCCGTCGCCGCCGCGACGCTTTCACGAACCTGGCGCTCGAACATCGCGCCGACGCCGACGCCCGCTGCGGGCGGGCAGCGGACGCTGAATCTGATCGCGCTGATCGCGCTTGTTGTGCAGATCGGTTTCGGCGCCGCCGTCCGGCACTTTGATCTCCAGGCGCACGCGCTGTGGTCGCACGTCGGCTGGTCCGTCGCGGTTCTGATCCTGCTGATCGCCGCGGGCGTGCGCGGGCAGAAGATGCTCGGCCACGCCGGAGCCGCGCTGCGGCGCTGGGCGGTCGCGGTCCGGCATACTGTAATATTACAGATGGTCCTCGGCGTGGTCGCGCTCGTCGCCGCGATCGTCTTCCGCGACGCCGAGACGCCCCCGCCGCTCTCGATCATCCTGCGCACGCCGCACCAGGCGGTCGGCAGCGTCCTGCTGATCGCAGCCGCCCTGCTGACCGCGTGGACGCTGCGCCAGACAGCGCCCGCGCACGCCGCCGGGTCATGAGCACCAGTCGCAATCTCTGATCCTGCTCGAAATTACGCGTCACCCGTGCCACCGAGTTCGGTCCTCCGAACTCGGTGTTTAACGCCGGGCGTGCGGTCCGTATTGATTACTCCCGTGCGAAGCACCGACTTCGGCTCCGAGCCGCCGAAGTCGGTGGCACGTCGGATCTCGATCGCAATCACGTTAATATTTTATCGTGATTCGGACTCCAGCCCGCTGACGCGCAGCAGCGTCTTGAACGACTCGCCGAAAACAAAGTTCTCCGCCGGGAACGCCAGCCCGGACATATTATTATCTACATGGCTGAAGACGAGATCGACGCGCCCGAGCGTATGCACAGCGGCGAGCGCCGTGTCCGGGTCGCGCAGCGGCCCGTCGATCTCGCAGAACGCGGGGTCCAGCAGTTCGATCACGCCGCTCGTCGCGGCGCCGAGGTCGTCGATCCGGTCGATCGTCGCGGTGAAGCGCAGCGTGGCGCCGGGGAACGCGTCGCGCTCAAGTTCCGCGCGCCCGATCTTCGCTAGTATAACCTTCTCTCGGAACCGCCTCGCGTGCCCGACGAGCATCCCCGCGGTCTGCGCCATCCCCTCGATGACTACCGACCCGGGCAGCACCGGCCGATCCGGCCCAAGCCCGTCGTTCATATCAAAGTGGTCCTGCACGGCGTCCTCGCCGAGCGTGACGTGCTTGATCGCCACCAGCCGCCGGCCGGGTCTGAGTTCGAGTATGCGGTCTATCCAGATCCAGCGCATGAGAAGCCCGCGGGCGATGTCTCGCGCGCGAACTACACGTCCGCGCCTGCTCCGTTATACACACTCACTCGGCGCGTCGGCCGGCCCGGCGCCGCGCGGCGTTCTGGGTGTTATACGCCCGGCTGACGGTATGCTCCGCCGATGCTCGCGCTGATCGGAGATCGGCTCGCCGGGGTGTTCCGTCGCACCGCGCCTGATCCGTTTGTGATCGCGGTCCTTCTGACCGCGCTGACCTTCGCGCTCGTGCTGATCTTCACCGACGCCGGCCCGCTCGCGGCGATCGACGCCTGGAGCGCGGACACCGGCGTCTGGGCGTTCCTCGGATTCTCGATGCAGATGTGCCTGATCCTCGTGACCGGGCACGCGCTCGCGTCAAGCCCGCCGGTCGCGTTCGCGCTCCGTCGGCTGTCGGACCTGCCGCGCGGCCCGGCGTCGGCGGCGTTCCTCGTCGCGCTGGTCGCGGGGATGCTCGGCGTCCTCAACTGGGGACTCGGGCTGATCGCGGGCGCCATCCTCGCACGCCACGCCGGCCGATCCCTCGAACGAAGATCAATACCCGCGCACTACCCGCTGCTCGCCGCGGCGGGCTACGTCGGGCTTCTCGTCTGGCACGGCGGGTTCAGCGGGACGGCGCCGCTGAAAGTCACCACCGAACGAGAACTACGCGACACCCTCGGAACACTCGCCGACTCCATCGCGCCGATCCCGCTCACCGCGACAATCCTAAGCCCGATGAATCTTATAATCACCGGCGGGCTGCTGCTGCTCGCGCCGATCGTGATGGCGCTGATGACCCCGCGCGACCAGAATCGCATGGAGCCGGCCTCACGCTTTATAACAGAGCCGATGCCCGGCCCCGACCGCAGAGCGGCGCCATGCTCCGAGCGTAAGCCGATCATCCCCCGCGTTCTCGAAGACACACCGATCGTCTCGTACATGCTCATCGCGCTCATCGCGATGTGGGCCTGGCGGTATTACATCCCGGCAGGGCCGGAGCCTTCGGGCGTCAGAAACCTCACGCCTAACACGGTCAACTTGACGATGCTGATGTTCGGGCTGGCTCTCCACGGCACGCCCGCCCGCTACGTCGCCGCCGTCGAGGAATCCGTGCGAGGCTGCGCGGGCATCGTCCTCCAGTTCCCCCTCTACGCCGGGATCATGGGCATGATGCACGCGAGCGGGCTGACCGCGATCTTCGCGAAGACGCTCGCCGACACCTCGAACGCGGCGACGCTGCCGATTCTTACATTCGTCTCTGCGGGCGTGGTGAATCTGTTCATCCCGTCCGGCGGGGGTCAGTGGGGCGTGCAGGGTCCGATCGCTGTTCAGGCCGCGCTCGACGCCGGGGTGGACCCGGCGAAGATGGTGCTCGCGGTGGCGTACGGGGATCAACTGACGAACATGCTCCAGCCGTTCTGGGCGTTGCCGCTCCTGGCGGTGACGGGTGTGAGAGCGCGGGACATCGTGGGCTACACCGCGCTGCTGATGCTGCTCGCGGGGGCGTGGATAACCCTGGGGCTGCTGCTATTATAAAGAACCGCTCGGGTTGAATAAAGCGGTGGGGGCGGGATTCGAACCCGCGAGACCCTTACGGGCCTACCGGTTTTCAAGACCGGCGCATTCGACCACTCTGCCACCCCACCGACGGCGCCGCCCGGCTCAAACCGGTTGCGCAAGGGACCATCCCCGCCGACGATAGCGTCCCCGCGGGCCGGGTTCGTCGTACGAACCCGGGTTGTTCTACGGACGTAGGCTCATGGGACACGCCGCTTGGTCCGATCATACGGATCGGTCGGCGGCGGGGCTGCCGAGGGGGGGACCGGCGGGCCGGGGGCTGGAGAGCCGAGCATGGGGCTGTCGAGCGCGGGAATCCAGACGCCGACCGTGGCTTGCCGCGCGTCCGCGACGGCGCCGGATTGTTTCGGCGCCGCCATTCCTATCCATGCCGAGCCTGGCTCGCCGTGGTGGGTGCTGCACACCAAGCCCAGGCAGGAAAAGGCCGTCGCGGAGGCCTTCGCCGCGGCTGGGCTTCGTTTCTTTCTGCCGACGGTGCGTGAGACGAAGGTCTACGGGCACCGCAGGCGGGTTGTGGATCGGCCTCTATTCGCGTCGTACATTTTTTTCAGCGGCGTGCGTGAAGAAGCCTGGTTCGCCGACGGGGTCCGACGGTTGGCGGGGATCATCGAAGTCGCGGACCAGCGCACACTCGCGCGCGAACTCGAGCAGATCCGGCTGGCGGTTCGCGGGATGGGCGTCCTCGAGCCGTACCCCTTTCTGACAACCGGCCGGGCCGTCTGCGTGCGGTCAGGACCGTTCAAGGGCGTCGAAGGCATGGTCGATGGTCGGGTCGGGCCGGCGCGGATCGTGCTGCGGATCGCCGCCCTGGGCCGGGCCGTGTCCCTCGAGATCGACGCCGGGCTGCTCGAACCTGTGGATTGACCGGGCCGAAAGGCCCGATTTGATCCCTGAACCTGATCCGTTTTGCAGCGGCCGTCCGGACCGGGCGTGCGCGCGACGGGGACGGAGTCTGCCCGGACTTACAAGAATTTTTCTCACCCGCCGAGAGTCTCCAGCAGCAATAACCCGCTCTCGGGACACGCAAACGTCCGGGAACCGCGTTATGATTCCATCCGAAACGTGCGAACCTCCAAGGCCCGCGGGCTTCGGCGCATGCCACGCGAACGAAGTGCGGGGTTCGATCGGCGGAGTCAAGACGAACGTGGTCGGCTCACGGCGCCGGGTTCGGCGCTTGGCGGATACGCCGGGTTCCCGGGTCGGCGAAACGGCGCGGGATGCACACCGGCTCGATCAGCGATGTCTACATGAACCCCACACCGGCGACTAAGACGCCCACCCCGAACGACGACGTTAGCCGAGCCGGCGCGACCGTTGTTCACGGCCGCGTCCCAGGGTTCGTCAGCCGGCTCACCGGTGAGGAGAGATCGCTATGAAAGTTCGACCTATAGATCGCTCGTTGCTCGGGCCGCTCGGTCGCGGCATCGGGATCGGCGCGCTGTCGGCGACGCTCGCGCTCGCAGCGGCGGCGGGACTGGCGGCGTCGGCGTCCGCGTCCGCGACCGTCAACTCCGCAATCGCGCCCAGACCCGTCGAGATCAATCTGATGCTCGACACCAGCCTGATCGCCTACGACCTCATCTGGTCCGACCGGGCCGCCGACGCCCGCGAGGCGCTCGCGCAGCAGGCGATCGCCGCGATGGACCACCCCGCGACGCCGTACGTGCTCAAAATCCCCCAGGCGCCCGTCGCGTGGAGGCCGATCCCGGCGGACTTCGCCTCCACACCCGCTTCCACCGCCGGCCGACGCGCGATCACCTCATCCAGCGTTGCGATGCGCGACATGCACGGCCGGGCGATGGACATGGCCAAAGCCCGCCTCGGACGTGTCAACTACGAACGCGATCTCGAAGCCGCTCTCCTCGACGTCGTCGATCGCATCCGTCGCCAGCGTCCCGGCGCGATCCTCTCCATCGACCAGTTCGTGCAGCCGACCGTCTTCGGCGCTCGCGCCGGCGCCTACTCGAACCTCATCGCTGCGCTCGACTTCGTCGTCCTTAAAATGCCTTCCACCGTCTCGGCCGCATCGACGAGAGGGCTGAGTTCTCGGGCGCGCGCCGTCGCTGCGCCGCCGACCCTCGATTTCTCTCGAGCCCTGAGCATGGCCGCCCCCGCCGACGGCCTGTTCGTCCTCGTCGAATACAACGGCTCGTTTACCGCCATCGACGATGATCCCCTCCCCGAAATCATCGAACTCGAAGACGCCGCACGTCAAGATCTCGACTGGGCGCCGGCGTCCGAGCAGCCCGCCTCCCAGGCGCCACCGACGACCGGCGGCCCGCTATTCAACGGCGACGACCACTCCCCGACCACGCCGGTCTACAACGGCCCGCCCGTCGTCGTCATACCCGACACGCCCGCGAACGACCATCAACCCAACGGTGACCACGAGCCGCCGATCGATCAGACGCCCGGCTCAAACGACAAACCGAGCGACTTACCACCACCGAACGACAGCCCCCCCGCCGATCA
>CAZTEE010000007.1:0-1772 GCA_964611775.1 uncultured Phycisphaeraceae bacterium
CCGTGCCGGGCACAACCGCGCCGCCGAAACCCTCCCGCGACGCGCGTTTCCCGCCGTGGGGCTCACCGCCGACGCAGAAAAGTGCTGTCGCGCTCACGAGACGAGCCCACGGCGCCGCTCATCTTCAAAGCGTTGCGCTGCGACCTTGGGTCGCCTTCGACCATCTCGTGCCAGGCGCCGAAGTCAGATAGCACCCTCGCATCGACGATTCCATCGAATATTTTCATCGTGTCCTTGGAGTCCGCGTGATCTGACCTATCAGATTCACTGCCCGACAGAGGTCCATAAATGTAACTCATCCCGGTCGCGTCCGCATGATATGGATCGGACGGGCATCGGAACGGGGCTTCGGAGACTATGTAGCCGTCGTCGTCGAGGCGGGGCGCCTGCACGCCGTCCATGTAGCCGATCAGTTCGTCGATCGGCTGCGTGTGCCCCGCGGGCAGGTAGTACCACCGCCGCTGGATGGGCAGCACGCCGTCGTGGTCCTCGCGGTACATCTGGATCGCAAGCCCGAACGTTCGCAGATTCGAGTAGCACTGCACACGCCGAGCGCTCTCTCGCGTGCCCATCAGCGCCGGCGCCGACAGCGTAAGCAGAACAGAGATCACCGCGACGCTCACGAGAAGTTCCACGATCGTGAACCCCGCCCGGCGACGAAAGCCCGGCGTCACCTTGATCCCCCCGGATGCGTCCGCGAACGCTCCGCCGCGATGTCCCGCACCTTTTCGGTTTCGTCGAAACCTCGAAGCGCGGCGTCAACATCGACGATGTCCGCGATCTGCTCGCGCTTTGACACGTACCGTGCACGGATATCAGGATCACGGAGGATTCGCGATTGATAAATCGCCGAAGCGCCGGATCGGCGGATGCTCGTGTGCGGGCTGTGCAGCATCTCGAAAAGACCTTCTATCAGCCGCTCGCGCGCCGCCGGCTCGATGGGCTTCCCCGACGCCAGCCGATCGCCGATGACGCTCGCGGAGATGAGCCAGAAGTAAGGCTCCTGATCAGCGATCGTGGCGCTGCGCGCTGAGGCGCGGACCACGTGCTCGTCGGACGGCCCGCGGCTCGCGGCGTCGAGCAGCCGCTCGGCATCCACAACCGTCCACGTCGCGGGTGTTGAGCGTATCTGCTCCTCCCACAGCGCGTATTCGTTGTAATCTTCAGATAGTTCGGGCGTGGGCGTGAACTTCGGCAGCCCGTCCGCCGCGAGGCCGGCCTGCGCGACCGGGACGCGCACGCCTCGCACACTGCGACCGGTCCACACGCCCGCGACCACGACCAGCGCCCCCACGCTGAGCAATACGAGCCAGGCGTCCCGCCGACGGTCGAGCGCGGGCACGCGTTTGATATTGTCTTTGAAGTTGCTCACGGGTTCGGATCCTCCGGATCGGGCGAGATCGGCAGTCCGTCATCATCGCCGCCGCCGCCGCCACCACTGCTGCATGGGAACTCTTTTCCGATACTGGCGTCACAATGAGTGCAAAACAGCGTGCAATCACCTACGTCCGCCGCATCGATTTTGCCTTCGAGAACCGCTTTTCTGCAACAGAGTTGGCACGCGCTGTCCGTGGTGATCCCGCTGGCGCAGCCACAATTGTCCGCCGCATACTGCCAGCCGGACGACGATGGAACGTCCGGGGGCACCGTCACGCCGAGCGTGATGCCGCCGCCAAAACATAGAACCAGCATCAGTGCGGCCTTTTTTAGCGACCGTACCCTTCGTTTCGCAGACTGAGATTGATCGTGATGTTCCATCGGCTGAGCCTCCT
>CAZTEE010000007.1:1782-24840 GCA_964611775.1 uncultured Phycisphaeraceae bacterium
ACACGAGCCGGCCCATTTCATTCATCATGTATATCGTTCCAATAACCCGTGTCAAGAGGTTATTTCCAAAATTCCGGAAATTTGGCCTTTATCACCGCCAGAGGCCGGCACGGCTCGGCAGATCGGGAAACTTGAACCGGCCTCGTGCTCCGCTCCGGTCAGGCAGCGAGCGCGGGATGTGCCCCGTAGCACACGGAACCGGCGCAGGGAATTCATCCCCGGGCTTTCGCCATCCACGCGTTGCCGGGCCGCGACTTGGGCGGACCGCCATTTCACGCTCCCGCCGCCGCTCATCCCGCCCCCCCGTTTGCAGAAAATCTTCCCGTTTGACGCCGAGGCTCGCGGCGCGCATCGTGCCGGCATGACCACGCGCAACGCTCGGCTTCGGCTGCTCGCTGTTCTCCTGTTGGCGTCGGCGAGTGGGTGCGCGAATGGCGGACGATCGACGGGCGGCTCGGCCTCGGCGCCGATCTCCCCGACGCGCGACACAACCGCGGAGCAGCGCGCCGCCCTCGAGGATTTCACACCCGAGGACGTGACCATCTTTGTGGGCGCCACTAAAGAAGTGATCAGGTGGGACGATCTCGTCGAGCGTGCCGCCGGCGCGGACGCGGTGATCCTCGGCGAGTTGCACGGCCACCCGCGCGGGCTTGCCTTCACCTCGGCTCTGTTCGACGATATCCTCGCGCGCGAGCCGACCGGCGCCGCGCTCGCGCTCGAGTTCTACGAGCGCGATCACCAGCCGGCCATCGACGATTATCTGACAGGCGTGACGAGCGCGGAAGAGTTCGCCGCAGCCGCGTCGCGCACGCCCGGCAATGACCCGCCCGGGCACCGCGCGATGCTCGAAGCCGCCCGGAGCGTCGGCGCCCCAGTTGTCGCTGCCAACGCGCCGAGGCGGTACGTCCGGCTCGCCCGCACCGCCGGCTTCGACGCGCTCCGCGCGCTGACCGAAGAACAACATCGCCTCTTCGTCGTCCCCGAGTCGATGACCACCGGCGGCTACCGCGATCGCTTCTTCTCCGCCATGGGCGCGATGGGCGGGCACTCGGGCGATGATCCCGCGACGGAGACCGACGCCGAACGCGCCGCACGCCGGGCCGAGGCCGACCGTGTCGTGGAAACTTTCTTTAGAAGCCAGAACGTATGGGACGCGACGATGGCCGAGTCCGTCGCCCGGCTGCTCGAAATCGGACGCCGACCGGTCGTGCTGGTAGTAGGTCGTTTTCACGCGGAGTTCGAGGGCGGGGTTGTAAGCCGGCTCCGCGATCTTTCCCCGGGCGCCGGCGTGCTGACGATCGTCGCGGTCGATTCCGCCGCGGCGTCGCTCGCAGACGAAGACCGCGGACGCGGCGATCTCGTTGTGTATATCGGGGGATGACGCGCTCAGCGCGGGCTTGATCGGAGCAGGTCGGCGGGGTCGGCGTCGCGCATCGCCCGGCCGAAGTTGATCGCGAGATCCGCCGACCACGCCCCGGTCGCCCCGCCCAGAAGCAGCCGTTCTAATCTTAGATGCTCGACCAGGGCGGCGTCCGTGAGGTCCGGGCCGGGGTCACCCCCGCACGTCGGGCAGAGCCGATGCGTCGCGTCCGCTGATTGATCGGGGATGATCCGTGCATTTCGGCACTGCCGACACGTGCTCTCGGTGGCGAGTTCCTCGCGTATCGCCCGGGCGCCGCCCGTGAGCGTGGCCGCGAAAAGTTCGAGCGCCGCCGACACCGCCCGCGGCTCGAGCCGACGCAGCGATTCGCGGTATTCACCGAGTCGATATAACCCGAGCGCCTCGGCGAGCGCGAGCCGGGTCTGCGTGTCCGGCGAAGGGTCGTCGATCACGGGCGCGCCCGCCGCCGACGCGGGATCGAGCGAGACCGCGAGCGCAATGAGCCAGCGCTTCTCGTCCGTCGCGGGCGAGAGTTCCGCGAGCGCCAGGCACACGCTCGCGCCGATGCCGACGCTGTCGTCGGAGGCGCGGTCGATCTCGAACGCGAGGATGAAGAGCGCCCGCGCCGCGTCGCGCCACGCCGGGCTGTCCGCGCGAGCCGTCACATCCTCGGCGAGTTCGAACACAGCGAGAGCGTCGCCGGCGTCGATCGACGCGGCGCGCTCGCGCACGAAGGCGCCCGGCGGTGTATCTACGAGCGCCGGGTCGATCACGTCGGTCGGCGATGTGGGAGCGGAGCGTCGCCACGTCGGCGTCGATGGGCGCGCGGATGCACGCGACGTCGGGACCGGATCATCCGCATCAAGCCCGTACCGGATCGCCCAGAGTCGCACCATCGCGACCTCCGTGTGTTCGATCTGTTCGAGCACGTTCGTAGATGTTCGCCGTTGCGATTCCAGCGTCGCGACGACCGTCGCGACCTCGGACGCACGGCTCGGACGTTCTCCCGAAACTACGAACGCCATCGCGTCGGCGATGCTCCACTGCCACGCGGCGAAGCGCTCGACCGATCCCGAAGCGAGTCGGGCCCGCGCCGCAGCGCGTCGGATGATTTCGTCAATAGACGCCGGCGCACGCGGGTTCGGCGCTACCCTCGCTGCAGCGTCACGCCATCGCGACCACCGCTCCGCCGCGGAGTTCTCCGGCGCACGCGCAATCATCGACGCGACCGTATCCGACGCGGACTCGGCGCCGAACGCCCCGCGCTGCGCCGCCGGGATTGCAACAATGTCAACCGCGTAGGCTTGCGCAATCGCATCGGCGAGGCGGTCGACGGCCGACGCCGCATCGTTCGTGGCGAGTGTTTCGAGCAGGCTGTCGAGAAGCGCGACGCGGACCCCGGTCGGCCAGGTCGGCTCGGTCGGCGCAACGACGCTCGTGCGCGTCACCGCGCGCACCAACGATGTTGTCGGCTCCGTCCGCGGCGAGACCGGCAGGTGATCGAGCATCGACACGCGCACGCCCGGCTCTGACGAGCGGCGGAGCACAGCCTCGCGCGCCGCGTCGCGCACCTCGCCGACCGGGTTCCGCAGCGCCGCCGCGACAAGAACATCCGAATCCATCGGCCCGAGAGGCCCGCTACGACGGCCGAGTTCTGCTAGATGAATCAGCCTGGCCGGGGTGTTGCTCGCGGGCGTAGATAAGAATCGCAACGCCCAAACACCGTCACGCGTCGGATCGGCGTCGCGCACGCGAGGCGGTGTCGCGCCGTGCCGCGTCGCTGCGGAGACCGGGCCGGCGAGATCTACGAGGATCGAACCCGCGTCCGTGCTCGCGCCATCCCAGCGCAGACCGGCTGCGGCGTTCAGTCGCGCCGCCGTGACTATCCGCGCGAGCGTATCGAGCGTCGAACCTCTGTCGGGCGCGTCGAGAGATTCGCGCGCTGTCCGCGCCCATAAAGCCGCGAACCCCCGCGCTTCCGTGGCGCTGTCAAGACCCCATGCACGCGCGTACCGCTCGCGCAGCGCGACCCGGCTCTCGGGGATCGAAGTGCGCCCGAGCGTCATCGACGACGACACTCCCGGCGCGCCCGACCGAGCCGCGATCCACTCCGTCACCACGGCGAGGTCCGCGGAGCGCACAGCCGGCTCGTCGAACCACGCGAGGACAGCGGAGTGCGCGAGCGGCGTCGCGCCGCTCTGATCGGGACGCCATATCACATTAGATAACAGTGTTGTCAACGCCGTGTTGGCCAGCGGGTCGGACGCGGCGCTTGCTCGCGAGCGCAGCAGCTCGCCCGCGGCGAACAGCACGATCCGCTCGCGCTTCGCCGTGTCTTCGGGTAAGCCCGCGACCCGGTCGAGACACTCGACCCACGCCGACCACGTTTCCGCGCCCGGCGTCCGGCCGGTTTCATGCGCCGCGATCAACCGAGCCGCTATGCCCCCCGCCGATGCGAGCACGGCATCCTCGAACGAGCGAGCATCCGGGGGCGCGGCGCCGATCGCGCCGCGGTAGCGCTCTAAGATCACAATACGAAGACCGGAGCCTGTGTCCGCGTCCGACACGAGCGCCGAGAGCATGGCCGCCGACCACACCGCCGCTCGCAATGCGATCGCATCTCGAGGCGCCGAGTCTTCGGCGAATCGCTCCAGACCGCGCGCCGTCGCGTCAATCGCGCGAAGACCCGGGGCGGTCTTCGTGTCCGTGCCGTGCAACACTGCCCGAACGAGGTCGCCCGCCCGGCGGCGCGCGTCGAGCGGTAATGATGTCCATCGCTCGGCGAGCGCCTCGACCGCTCGCTCGAACCGCCACGCAGCCTGACCAGGATCAGCCGACCGTTCTTCCGTCGCACGCTCTAGCCAGCGCACGATCGCCTCGGGTGTCGCGAGCACCGCGGCGGTCGGTTCGGTCGACGAGCGATGCGGCGCACCCGTCTCCGCGGGCGATCGCTCTAGCGTGCGACGATCAACCGTCGGCGGCGTGCTCGAACGATCCGGAGCCGACGCCGACCTCGCCGCCTCACGCAGCAGCATCGCGCCGACGACAACCGCGGTCAGCGCCGTCGCCGACGCGATCAACGTGACGTGCCCGATCGACAGCCGCGCTCTTCGCCGCGGCCGCGCCTCGATCGAGCTCTCCGAGTTCGATCCGCGCGTGCTCGAAATCGTGGACGCGCCAGCCGGCGCCGACCGCGCGCCACCCGACGCGATGCGCCGGAGCCGATCGCGCAGCGCCCGCTCGTCGATCCCGTGCGCGTGCGCGAGCATCGCCAGCGATCGCTGCGAAGCAGGGTTCCAGCCTCCAGCCCGCGCGATCGTTCTTGCGGCGAGCGTGTCGAACGCGTCAGGCATCCGCGGTTGCGGCGGCGGCTCGCATTCAACGACGATCTCCCGCACCGGCTGATCCGGCGCAGCCAGGAGCGCGGCACGCACGCTCGGGTCGAGTATCTGCGCAGCCGCCGCGTGCAGCGCAAGCCGGACCTCATCGGCTTCGTGAGAGCGCGTTTCGGGATGTCGCGCAACGCGCGCCATCCGTCGCGCGAGAGCCTCGCGGACGCGCGGCTCGTCGCAGGATTCAGGCTGAATCCCGAGCAACTCGAACGGCGAGACCGTGTCGTGCGCCAGGCCAAGAAACCGCTGGATCGGGCTAGGCTCGGTCATCGCGCACCCCCCGCGCCGCCGAGGCTCACACCGAGACGCGCCGCCGAATCGATCAATCTCGAACGCCAAGGCTCCGGGCCGAGTTCCGGGCGGAGTGTCGCGTGCTGACGCAATGTCTCAGCGGCGCGAACGGGATCTGTTGTTTCGAGTATTTCTATCAGACGCACGCGCGCCTCGAACCATTCCGCGCTCCCCGCGTCGAGCCCCGCAGAGAGCGTGCGCCAGCACGAGAGGGAAGTTTCAACATCGCCGCGCGCCTCGGCGACATCCGCGAGCCGGCGGAGCGCGTCACGGTCCGTCGGGCGCGCGCGGAGGATCAGCCGTAGCCTTTGATACGCGAGTTCGAGCGCGTCGTCGTCGCGTGTCGCATGCCAGATTTCCGCCGCCGCGGACGCGATCGCTGCCTGCACGGGGAGCGCGCGGGGATCCGCCGACGCGGACCCTCCTAGGTGTACGAGAGTTTCCGCGCCTCGCGCCAGCACATCGCGCGCCGCCGCCGCGAGCGCATCATCGCGTATGCCCGTCGCGCCGCGGTCGCGCCACACGCGCACCGCGGCGTCAAACATCGCACGGTCCGCGAACGGGACGAACTTCGCCGCTTCGGGGTCTCCGGAGCCGAGCGATATAAGTTCCGCGCGGATCGTCGCGGCCTCGCCCATCATCCCGCGTGCGAGCGCGACCTGCACACGCCGAAAAAGAACCTCACCCGCCGGCGCAGGCTCGGTCAGCGCGAGCGCCGTGACCGCGTCGAGCGTAGCCAGCGCCGCGGCGGCCCGCGCGGCGTCCGGGTTCGGCACGCTCAGGAGCGCATCCAGCAACCGTCTCGACCGCACCACCGCGAGCCGGGCGGCCGCGGCGTCTCCCTCGGCGGCGCGGGAACGGTCCAGCGCCATCAGCGGCTCCGACAGGTCGGCGTACCGGAGCGCTTCCCAGTTACGCCGATCCCCCGTCGCCGTGCGATATATATCATATTGTATTCGCACCGCCTGCCGTCGGGCGGTTTCATACGCCGGCGAATCGCCCGGCGTGTCGAGCAGCACGGCGAGCGCATCGCGCGGATCCATCGCGCCCTCCACCGCGAGCCGGACACGCAGCACACCCGCCCGGCGATCGTCGGGGAAACGCTCCAGAAACTCGCGCGCCAGTTCCTCCGAACGCGACGCGGACGCATCCGCATCGAGCCGCTCGGCGGCGCGGAGCGCGAGCCATAACGAATCCGCCGCGGCCGACGGCACGCGGTGCATGTTCGACGCGTCACGCAGGAGGCGCATTGCTTCGCGCGCGGCGCGCGTGTCGGCGCCCGACGCGAGGTACAACGCCGTTCCCGCGAGTGTCGCCGCGGTCGCACGCGGGCCGGCGTGATCCGCCGCGTCCGGCTCGCGCAGCGATGCCTGGAGCTCTGTCGCGGCACGCGAGTACCCCCCCGCCAATCTTGCGTCGCCCGTCGGCGCCGACACGTCCGACCCGCTCGCGCGATGCGCCGCGCGCGCGTCCTCATATGCCAGCAGCCCGCGAACGTAAGACCCGATGAAACCCCGGTGCGCCAGCGACGCCGAGCCGAATCGTGACGCAAGATCGACAACATGCGCGATCTCGCCCAGCGCGACGAGTTCCGCCACGGCCCGACGCGCGGATTCCGCGCGCGTCCCGTCCGCATCTTCACTCGCGTCTCCGAGCGCCAGCGCCGCGACAAGCCGCACGAGCGTCGCGTCGCGTTCTTCTCCCGCGTAAGCGGCTTGCGATCGCGCGAACACGTCCGCGACCCTGTCCCATCGGCCCGATCGCGCGAGCACCGTCACCCGTCGCGGCGTGGCCTGCGCGATGAGCGCCGGCGGCGCGCCATCGGCGGACTCCGCCGCATCGAGCCATGCGTGCGCCGATGCGAAATCACCCAGCGCCGCGTGCGCTACTCCCACACCGACCGCGGCGCGCCACACGTGTTCGAGCGCGAGCGAGTCGCGCGGCAAAGTGTCCAGCGACGCCGGTGCGTTCCACGGCGCGCCGAGAAGCCAGCCGAACTGCACGAGCGCCTCGGCGGCCCGGCCGCGCTCGCCGGTGAACTCCGCGAGATAAGTGTTCGCCCAGCCCGCGAGATAAAAACCGAGCGAGCGTTCGCGTCGCGCCTCGCGCAGCGCGCGGGCGAGAGTAGCCGCGTCGAACGGCCGGCCCGACTCCTCCTGCCGGTGGATTGCGAGGACGCGCTCGTGCGCCGCGCGCGCGATCGAATCGAACACCGGCGCGAGTTCGCGGATGGTCGCGATAGCCGCGATGCGTCCCACATCATCGAGCAGAAGAAGCCGGGCGCGTTCGAGATCTCGCTCCGCCGATGTGTACCGCGCACGGTCGAGTTCGAGCCGCAACGACGACGAAGCGCCGTCGGGGAGCGCCGCGAGCAAGTCGCGCGCATGCCGCTCGGCGCGTCGGCGGGATTCCTCTTCGCGGGCCTGTTCGATGATCGCCCCGTAAACCACCGTGAGCCGTTCCGCGATCGGCTGGCGATCCGGCAGGGGCGTGCGCAAAAGGCGTTCTCGCAGATGAGCCGCGAGGGGCTGGTCCATGCCGCGCTGTTCGAGGTATGACTCGATCGCCGCGTCTCGTGCATCCTGAGCCGCTGCCGGAGCGGGACGCGACCCGACGATCGCGGCCGCGAGGGCCGGAGCAATAAATAATTTATTACTCAGGAACATAACTTACCTTTGTGAAGCCCGCGTCCCGGCAGGCCTGGAGCGCCGCCGCCGCGCCGGAGACGCTCGCGTCGTCCGAAGCGCGGACGAAGACGCCCGGCTCCTTCGGCAGTTCCGCGAGCGCGGCGACGAGAGCCCGCCGATCGCTGAAAACTCGCTCCTCGAGCCGGAAGACCTCGCGCGCGCCGTCGCGTTCGACGCGGACGACCTGCGGCGCAAGGTCCGACGCGGCCCCGCCGGCGCGCTCCTCGAGCAGCCCGGGCGACAGCCGCGATTCGGGCGTCGAGAGCGTCGTCGTCGCCATGAAAAAGATCAGCAGAAGAAATATCACATCTATCATGCTTGTGAGCTGGATCCTGCCGACGACCGACTTCGGACGCGAGCGCGGCGAGAACCTCACGACCCACCCCCGCGCGGCGGCTCCGTGGCGACGCGCACGCCGCGAAGCCCGGCCCCCGCGAGCGTCCTCGCGATGTCGTTGAGTGTCCCCGCGTCGAGTGTGCGATCGGCGCGGATCGTCAGCCGGACCGCGCCCGCGTCACCGCCGGCGCGGGCGATTTCGGACGAGACCATGCGCGCCAGCCGATCGAGCGACACTTCCTGCTGCTCGATGATGATCGCGCCGTCGGAGCCGACGTTCACGATGATCGTCGGCTCGGGCCGCGCTTCGCGTTCCTCGCCGGGTTCGCTCGGGAGGCGCACGTCGGCCCGGGTCATGCGCGCGAACTGAGCCGTCGTCATGAAAAATATTATCAACAGAAATACCACGTCGATCATCGCGGTGATGTCGATGTCCGGCACGTGGGATCGTTGTTTCGCCGGGGCGCGCCTCATGCGGCGCCCTCACGGTCGGCGGCGTCGGCTGTGTTCGCTGCGGCGTCGAGGTGCGCGGCGAGTTCCTCGATAGTCCCGGCGATCTCGCCCGACAGCGCGTCGATGCGGTTGCGGAAGTAAGTGAACGCAGCGGTCGCGGGGATCGCCAGCGACAGACCCATCAGCGTGGTGACGAGCGCCTTTGATATATCCCCGGCGAGTTGATCGGGCCGCGCGAAACCCTCCGACGCGCTGATGGTGTCGAACGCGCCGACCATCCCCAGCACGGTGCCGAGGAGCCCGAGCATGGGCGCGATCGCGGCGATCAGACCCAGCCCGTCGGTCGCGCGGAACAGCCGGGCGACCTGCTCCTGCCCGGCTTCTTCGAGCGCGCCTTTGAGTTCGAGCCAGCCGAATACCGAGCGTTTGCAGCGTGTCAGCCCCGCTCCGACGACGCGGGTGAGAAAACAGTCGTGCTCGTCGTCGCGGCAGAATCGGAGGGCGGCGTCGGCCTCGCCGCGCGACAGAAGATCGTCGAGTTCGTCGACGATGGCGGGCGGAGCGAGTGTCGCGGCGCGGAGCTGCACGACGTGCATCACGACGAGCGCGAGCGCCGCGATAGACAACGCGATTATAAGATATGCGATCGTCCCGCCGGCGGCGATGAGTTCGAGCACGGACACGCCGCCGGGCGCGGCGTTCTGCGCGAGTGTCGCAGATGGTCCCGCGGGCGCGATAGCGATTGTGGCGATCATTCGGACTCCTTGTGCGATTGTGCTTGTTGCGAGGTCGCGGGCGCCGGGCCGATCGCGGCGAGCGACGCGGCGGGGCCGAGCATTGTCTGTTCGTCGCGCAGCCGGCGCGCCGTGTCGGCGTCGCCGCGACGTTCGTATTCGTCCGCGGCGAGCGTCAGCGCGACCGACGCGAGGCGCGGCAGATCGCGCGAGAATCTCGCCGGGGCGTGCAGCAGGTGCGCGAGACCCAGGTCGCGCGCGTCGGGCGAATCTTCCATCAGCAGCGACCGCCCGAGCGCGACCCGGCGCCAGCACTCGCGCCAGCCGCCCGGCTCGCGGTCTATGCCGTCACGGAGCCGGGCGCGAGCGGCGTCGCGGATCGCCGGCTCGGGGCTGCGCGATTCGATGATGTCGCGGACGAGACGCTCGGCGTCGGACGGATCGGTGCGGCTCGGGGGCGTCGGCTGCGGCGAGCCGGCCTCTATCGAAGCGGCGATTCGGAACAGCGTCGCGAGTGATTCCGCCTCACCGCCGACCGCACCTTCTTTATTCGATTCAATAGATGCCCGCGCAAACGTTTCGACCGCGGCGCCGGGGAGCCAGATCGGCGCGAGCGTCGGCGCCAGGCCGGTCGCGGCGTCGATCGCGCTTGTGAAGCCGAGATCCGCTTGCACGCCCGCGTTTCGCAGCCGCAACGCCGCGATCCACGGCTCGACCGCTGCGGTCTGCGCGCCGTCTGCGAGCCGGCACCGCAACAACCCCTCGGCGACAACGAGAGCCGTAGCGCCGGTCGGGGCGTCGTCGTGCGTGAACCAGGCTTCAAAGATCGGCCGCGCCAGGCGCACGTCGCCGCGGGCCAGCCTCGTCCGCGCGCGCCAGAGTTCCTCGGCCATCTCCATGAAGCCGGCGGCGGCTTGCGCGTGCTCGCCCGACACGCGCAAGACTCGGTCCCATGTAATAACGCCCTCGGCGCCGACCGCGGCGACGCCGGACGAATCTACGCCGGTGACGGCGCCGGGGTGTGTGCGTCCGTCGCGCTGCGTGACCTGCGCGGGCGCGGACAGCGCGAGCGCGAATACCGCGATGAGAGCGGCGACGCGGGTCAAGGCGCCGTCCCCGGGATGTGTGTGTATGAACCGCCCGAGCCGTCGGATATGCGGATAAGGGCTTCCTCGGCTTCGCGACTTACAAAGGAGATCGTGTGCACCGGGATCGGCTCGATCCACGCGCGGTTGTGGCGGTCGAACTCCTGCACGACGAGTTCGGAGAACTGCCCGTCGGTCATGAAATAGACGGCGTCGGGCCTCGGGCGCAGGGCAAAGACGATGTCCATCGCGGGGATGGGGTTCGTGGCGCCGCCCGGTTCGATGGCGCGGATCTCCATGAGCGCGGAATCTCTGGCGCGGTCGGCGGCGCGGGACCATTGCGGGCGCCCGCCGATGATGCGGGGCGTGGATGAGAAGAGTACGACGGTGAACGATGCGTTCTCGTTTAGGGCCGCGACGCTGTCGGCGAGTTCGCGCTTGAGAGTCGCCATTTTCGGGCCGGCCATTGATCCGGAGACATCGACGATGAACGCGAATCGTGAGCCGCGGGCTTCGACGCCGAAGAAGGACGCGCTGCCCCCGCCCGCGCCACCGCCGAGATCGACACCCTGGCCGATGGTTCTTCCCGCGCCTTCGAGGCCGGCGATCGCGCCCGAGGCTGATTCGAGCGCGGCCTCGGCTACGGGGGTGTCGAAGATGGTCGCGTCGAGGAGTTCTGCGGGTGCTTCGGCGTCGATGGCGGGCGCGGCGCCGGACGCGGCTTCGAGCGCCGAAAGTTCCGCGCTCGTCACGATCGCGAGTTCGATCGTGTCCCCGGAGCCGCCCGACCCGGCGGGGCGGTCGAGAAGAATGAAGGCGAGTGAAACTAGCAGCAAGGCATGAACTAAGAGAGACGCCGCGACCCCGAGCGCGGGCGCCCGGCGTTCGTCAGCGCGCCCAGACCGATGCGCGAATTCGGCAGGCGTCGCGGGGAGAGTCGCATTCACATCTTCATCCGGCACGGCTTAAAGTGTAGGCGGAACATGGAGGTGCTCACGCGCTCCCTCGATATCGCGGGCTGCCAATCGGGACGACTTGTGAGATCGCCCGCGAGCGGGGAGGATTGCCCGCATGCCCGCCGAACGAACCCCGTACCGACGTGTTCTTCTGAAACTCAGCGGGGAGGCGTTCTGCACTCCGGGAGGTTACGGCGTAGACAGCCGGGAGTTGCAGGTAATCGCCGAGGAGGTCAAGGCGGCGCGCGAGACGGGCGCTTCCGTCGCGGTCGTCGTCGGGGGCGGGAACGTGGTCCGCGGCGCCGAACTAGCGAAGGAAGGCATCATCCACCAGGCGACCGCGGATTACATGGGCATGCTCGGGACGGTCATCAACGGGCTGGCGCTCAAGGAGGCGCTCGACGGGATGGACCAGCCGGCGCGTTGCATGACGGCGATCGACGTGCCCGCGGTGGCCGAGCCGTTCATCCGCGGGCGGGCGATGCGGCACCTCGAACTCGGACGCATCGTGATCCTCGTCGCCGGGACGGGCAACCCGTTCTTCACGACCGACACTTGCGCGGCGCTGCGCGCTACGGAACTCGAGATGGACGTCGTCCTCAAGGCGACGAAAGTGGACGGCGTCTATTCGGCGGATCCGAAAACCAACCCGGACGCTACCCGGTATGAAAAACTTACTTTCGCCGAGGCGCTCGAGAAACGGCTGGCGGTGATGGACCTCACGGCGCTGACGATGTGCCAGGAGCGCGGGCTGCCGATTGTGGTGTTCGATTTCAAGAAGAAGGGCGCGATCGCGCGCGTCGTCCGAGGTGAGCGTGTGGGAACGATGCTCTCGGCTGGTTGAGAGTTTGGATCAGGCGTCCGCGCCGGTAGCGGCGTTCTTGCGTGTCGGCGCCAGGATTATTGCAGCGGAGACGAGCCACGCCGGGCCGGCGACCGTCGCGACGCTGAGCCATTGCAGGTTCGGCGCCCATGCTCCGGGTCGTGGGTAGCCGCCGGGGATAATGCCGAAACGAAGGCCGTCTTCGCGGACAGTTTCGCGGACGAGGCCGTCGGCGTCGGTGCGGGCGAAGTCCATGATGTCGTCGGGGTCGGGCGGGCGTTCGATCTCGATGAAGCGAGTGGTCGCGGTGATCCCGGCCCGGCCGGTGACTGCCCACGCGACGAGACAGCCGGCGGTGACGGCGGCGGCGACGATCGCGGCTGCTGGGCGGCGTTTCATTCGCCCGGCGCCCGCTCGAAGACCATCTCACCGCTGACGTATGTACGCAGCACGCGGGTGTCCTTTATTAGTTCCGGATCGACGCGGAGGATGTCGCGGTCGAGCACGATGAAATCCGCGAGCCGGCCCGGTTCGATCATGCCGGTCTCGTTCTGTGTTTTGAGCGTCCACGAGCCGTGGACCGTGTAGCACATCAGCGCCTCGGCGACGGTGAGGGACTGCGCGGGGACGAATAGTTCGCCGGTGATGGTCCGCGCGGTGACGGCGGCGTGGATCCCGAGAAACGGGTCCGCCGAGACTACCGGCCAGTCGCTCCCGAACGCGAGCAGCGCGCCGGAATCGTAGAAATCGCGGAAGGCGTAACTGGTGCGGATGCGCTCGGGGCCGAGACGTTCCTCGGCGTAGCGGCCGTCGTCGGCTTTGTGGTACGGCTGCATGCTGGGGATCACGCCCATGCGGACGAAGCGCGGGATGTCGGCGGGATCGACGTGCTGGGCGTGCTCGACGCGCGGGCGTGTGTCCCAGCCGGTGGGGCCCATCGCCTGGTACCAGTTGAGGAGTTGGCGGTTGGCGCGGTCGCCGATCGCGTGGACCGCGGGCTGCAGGCCGAGCGCACCCGCTTCGAGGATCAGCCTCCCGAGCGTGCCCGTCGCCGCCATCGCGAGCGGGAATCCGGCGTTGTCGGGATCGTCGGTGAACCCGTCGAGCATCCACGCGGTGCGCGACCCGAGCGAGCCGTCCATGTAACCTTTGAAACCGAGCAGCCGGACGCTCGGCGACGGGTCAGGGTTGTCCGAGGCCCAGCGCAGCACGGGGCGCCAGGCATCCATCGTGTCGCCCGCGCCGGTGATCGAGACGCCGACACGGATTGTCAGATCGCCGGCGTTGTCGAGCGGGACGAGATGGTTTTCGACGAAGCCGCGCGTGTCGATCGCGCCGACCTGAGTCAGGCCGAGGCTGTTGAGGTCGCGGACGGCTTGGCGGGTCTGCTCGCGGACACGCTCGGGCGAGGGTCGCGGGACGTTGCGTGTGACCAGCCCCATGGCCTGCTCGTAGAACGCGCCGTCGGGTTCGCCGCCGGGCCGGCGTCCGATCTTCCCGCCGAGCGGATCGGCGGGCCCGTCATTTGTGATGCCCGCGCGACGGATGGCTTCGCCGCCGGCGATCAGGCTGTGCCCGTCCATGCGGGTGAGTACGGCGGGCCGGCCCCCGGTCGCGGCGTCGATCTCCGCCGGGGTCGGCGTTGTTACATCCGGCCAGGACTCGGCGCTCCAGCCCCGGCCGAGCACCCACTCGCCCTCGGGCAGTGTCGCGGCGTAGGCGCGGATCAGTTCGAGCATGTGCCGTCGGCTGGTCGCCGGGCGCAGGTCGAGCCGACCGAAGCCGCCCGCGCCGTTCTCGATGTGCAGGTGCGTGTCGATCAGCCCCGGCGTGATCCGGCGCCCGCCCGCGTCGTAGACAGTCGTCCCCGGCCCGACGAACGGCTGAACATCCTCCGCCGATCCGACGGCGACGAAGCGCCCGTCGCGCACGGCGAACGCCGACGCCTCATCGACCAGCGATCTCGCTGTCCACACTCTCGCGTTGGTGATGACGAGGTCGGCGGGCTGGGCCGAGACCACCGAGCACGCCAGGCCGACGACCAGCAGCGCGACAAGTGTGTTTGCAACCGAAAAAAGATTATTCATTTTCATCGCTGGACACTCCATGGGCGCAGCGTTGGCGCCGATGCGTTGATCGTACCACTTCGCGCACGGGGCCGGCGAGGTAGCGGCGTCCGCTGCGGCTGAAGGCTTTGTGCGCCGTGGAGCTCTGTGAATCTACTCCGGGATTGACGGGCGGGACGCCCGTCCCACCTTTTTGTGCATTAAGGGCGGGACGCCCGTCCCACCTATTTGTGCATGACGGGCGGGACGCCCGTCCCACGGGCGCTGGTGGTATTATTCGCTGTGCGCGTTGCGAAATCGCTGATCGTCGAGAATCTGCTCGCCGCGTACCGCCAGGGCGCGTTCCCGATGGCGGACCCGGACACGAACGAGATCCGGTTTTATTACGCGCTCCGGCGCGGGATATTCCCGCTCGAGCCGGGCGACCCGGCGGGCGCGTTCCACGTGCCGCGGTCGCTTCGGCGGGCGCTGAACTCGGGCCGATTCGTGATCCGCTGTGACACCGATTTCGCGGGCGTCGTGCGGGGCTGCCGGGCGCCTCGGCCGGACGACGAGGAGACCTGGATCAACGACGACATCGCAGCGTGGTTCCGGATACTTCACGCGGAGAAGATCGCGCACAGCGTCGAGGCGTGGGCGATCGAACCCGGCTGCGATCGCGAGCATCTGGTCGGGGGTATCTACGGGCTGTCGATCGGCGGCGTGTTCATCGGCGAGTCAATGTTCAGCCGACCTAAGCCACGGCGCGACGACGGCTCGCGCGACCCGATCGACGGGACGCACGCCAGCAAGGTGTGCCTGGTCCGTCTCGTCGAGCACCTCCGGCAGCGGGGCTACACACTATTCGACACGCAACTCGTCAACCCGCATCTCGCGCGGTTCGGCTGTGTCGAGATCTCGCACGACGAATACATGGATCGGTTCCGACAAGCCGCGGATCGGCCCGTCACCTGGGGAACGTTCGAAACGCGAAGGGCCCCCGGCGACCGCCCGCGCTCTGACGCCTGAATCTGGCGGGATCTGTATCGGGGTAATGTTTGCGCCAGTCTGTTCACGCACGGGCGAGACGCCCGTGCCACTGTCGGGGGCGGCTGTGCTTGTGGCATCGGGGGCGGGCTGTGGTGCGACTTATTTTCGCGGGATGGTCTAGACTGGCAGGCATGGCTCGGATCGTCTCTATCGTCGCGCTGGCTTTGTTCATCGGCGGGTGCGCTTCGGGCGGCGGTCGCTCGGCTGTGCTGGCGCCCGCGTCCCGGTACGCGGAAACATTCGAATCGGCGAAGGAAGAACTCATCAGCCGGGGCTTCGCGCTCGAACGCGTCGACGCCAGGCATGGGCTGATTGTCTCGACGCCGGTCTCGACCGCGGGACTGGCGACGCCTCGGACACGGACCGAGATCGGCGCCGGGGGCGAGATCGATTCGTTCCTGCACCGCGACCAGCGGCGTGTGACGATCCGTTTCAGCGCCGCCGGGGACGGAGATAAGGCGCCCGCCGCGGATCTCGATCTACGATCCTACGACGGGCCGATCGTCGCGCACGTCGCGGCGACGCGCGAGCGGATGCACCGCCCGGGGTTGCGGCTGTCGAGTGCGGGTGTGCGGCTGACCAGCGTCGGTGACTCGCCGGGCCGGCCCGACATTGTCACCTTCGACGCGGGCGAGGATGTCGATCTCGCCGCGGCGGTGGCGCGAGGGATCGCCCGACGGGCGGGGGTCGGGCTTGTGGACACGCCTGATGAGAAAGCCGAGGGGGCGGGCGATGCCGGGTGAGGCTCGCGCGCTGGCAGCGGCGAGGCAGTTAGTGGAAACGTCGCGGCTGCTCGGAGCAGATGTCGTTCCCGTGGCGGTGATGGCGCAGACGCCGGATTCGAGTGTCGGCGAAGGCGGGATCGAGCCGGTCGGCGCAGCGGCAGAGAAGCAGCATCGGCTCTACGAACTCCACGCCCGTCACGACGCCGAGTGCCCGCACTGCACCGCTGCGACGGCGCACACGCGGACGGTCTTCGGCGAGGGGAACCCGGAAGCGAGGCTGATGTTCGTGGGCGAAGCGCCCGGGGCGGAGGAGGATCGACAGGGCCGGCCGTTCGTCGGACGCTCGGGGCAGTTGCTCGAGAAGATCATCTCGGCGATGGGTTTGCAGCGGTCGGACGTTTACATCGCGAACGTGCTCAAGAGCCGCCCGCCCAACAACGCGACGCCGACGAGCGCCGAGGCGTCGCGGTGCGGGCCGTATCTGAAGGAGCAGGTCCGGATCATCGGGCCGGGGGTCATCGTCACACTGGGCAAGCCCGCGGCGAATCTGCTGCTCGATACGAACGAGGCGATGGGCGCCTTGCGCGGGCATTGGCGGGAGTACGAGGGGATCCCGGTGATGCCGACGTTCCACCCGGCGTACCTGCTGCGGGCGTACACGCCGGAGAACCGGGCGCTGGTGTGGTCGGACATGCAGCAGGTAATGACCCGGCTTGGGCTTGCGCCGACTCGTCCGGCCTGAGCGCGGGGCCGGTGGGGGGTTTAAGCCGGGCCGATGATTAACAATTTACTGGGTATCGGCGGGCGGAGGATGCACGGGATATGTGGGCATCCCTTGAAAAGTGAAAAATATTCTCTTCTGTACGAACTATCGGGAATAGTCCGCCCGATCTCGTGGTTTCTAGTGTGTACGCGAGGCGGCTAGCCGACCAGCGACAAATGACACCGAGCCCCTCGAAGCCCGGCGCGCGGCCCTCCCCCGCTGCGCTGGGCTTCTTTTTTGGACTTGATCGGAACCCGGTGAGTCGCGTCACATTGTCCCACAATGAGCCGGCCACCGTCATCGGCGGCTTCGGGCCGAGATCGCGGTGGCACAGCGGTTCCGCCGGGTTGAGCCGGTGAACTTATTTACCCATGTTCAATATTGCCGCGAGCTTGAGTCGCAGGCGGCCCCGCCCGGGCGCCGCTCAGTCGATCGTCAGTGCCGTGCCTTGGGGCAGCGGCGCGATCGCGGTGACCAGCATGCCGACGGGCATCTGCGTGTCGGGGTCGTACTCGA
This sequence comes from uncultured Phycisphaeraceae bacterium, assembly GCA_964611775.1. Taxonomy (GTDB): domain Bacteria; phylum Planctomycetota; class Phycisphaerae; order Phycisphaerales; family UBA1924; genus J020. The sequence continues at coordinate 19,020 of CAZTEE010000007.1, forward strand.
CGTGGAAGGTGAAAGTCACGGCCTGTCCGACGTTCAGCCCGGCGAGCGACACACCCGTCGCGATGTCCGGGAAGGGCATGATCATCGCGGACATGCCGACGACTTCCCCGCCGGACATGAACGAGGGGAGTTCCTCGTGATGAATCTGGAGTTCCGCCGCCGGCCGGGCCGGGTCCGGTAGCGAGAAGATCCTGCCGCGGACGGTGTAGGCGACCGCGTGCTCGGAGATCTCGGGGGTTTCGGACGTGGGCGCGGACGAGCCGCAGGACGGCAGAGTCAGCGCGATCAGCGTAATCGCTGAAACCGCGGCCAGCGTCGCCCGGCGTGTTCGTCGTGCGGACATCGCGTCACGCGGGCTTGATCGTGAGGAACTCGGCGACGCTCTCGATATCCCGGCGCAGCGCGGGGAGGTACGGCATCGTCCAGGTCGCCCCGGCGTCGGCGACGGCGACGCGCGTCCGGCGGTGGCGCATCGTCCACGGGCGCTTCCCGCGCGAGCGAGTTATCGTCACCCGGCCGCGGTGCGCCTGGGTCCGCTTCAGGGCCGACTTGATCTCGGGCGCCTGGCGCATGAGCCGTTCGACGGTCTGGCGGGCGTCCTCGCGCGCGGGAACCTTGTTCAGCGTGATAGTGATCTGCTGTGCGGGCGTGAGCGAATCGAGCATGGCGGTTCCCCGTGGTCTTGGTCGGCCGGTCGGCGCTGGACCGAGCCCAGCAGGATAGCGACACCACGGGGGCGGCGTCCAGCGGGAGGACGACCCCGGCGATGGGTAAGCGATCGGGCTTCGTCTGGGAGGGGTCACGCTTCGGAGGGTTCGTCGCGCAGGGCCTCGAGGCACGCCGCCGCCAGCGCCTGGTGCAGTTTGTCGTGATCGCGCAGCGTCGCCACGAGGTCGACTAGTAGATCGACGCGCACCGACGCCGGCTTCGCGGGATCGACCGTCTCGATCGCGGCGTCCCCGAGCGCTTCCGCCGCGGCTAGGGACCACGCCGCGTCAGGAATAATGTCGGGTGACACGTCTGCGGGAACTTCAGGTTTCGCGCCGGACCTGCCGCGTTTACTCCGCGGCGGCTCTATATAGGCGCGGACCGTCGTCCGCCCGATCACGACGATCGGCCATTCGCCCGCGCGCGTCTCGGGCTCGCGGGTGAGGATCAGGGAGCACACGCCTTGCTCGTCGGCGATGCGCCGGAGTTCGCGCGCGTCCGCCCCGACCAGCGGTGGCGCGACGATCCACACGCCCGGCGCAACCGCCCAGCCTTCGCCCGGCGGCTCGGTGAGCACGCCCTGCACCCCCGCGTCGGCGGCGATCAGTCGCTTCTGACGCCTGGCTTCCTCCAGCGGCATCACGATCCGGGACATCCGGCTGTAGTCGCGCGACCGCTGGGCCAGTTCCAGGGCTTCCTGCGCCAGGCGCTCGGCGGCGGGATAATCCGTAGATTCCAGCGCGGCGCCGGCACGCTCCATCAGCGCGTCGATTCGCTCGTCTGAACGGGATCGGGATGAAGCCGAGGCGGACATCGCGGAATCAGGGATCCGAAGACTTACACGGGCAGGACGCCGGCGCCACCGTTCTTGCTCTTCCCACTGTTTCTGACCCCCTCTCCCGACGGGAGAGGGATGGGGTGAGGGGGAACCAGTGCCGGGCTCTGGTTCTTGCTCTTCGCACTTGAAGGGATGACGCTCTTCACACACCGGGCGGGACGCCCGTGCCACCGGGGATTTCGAGTGTGCGGTTATTTCTCGTCTTTCAGTGTGATGCGCTCGGCGAGTCGGCGGAGTTCGGACTCCCACCGCTGCGCCTGTTCTTCGAGGTCGTACATCAGCAGGTCAGACAGCAGCGCCCAATCCTCCCGGCTCAGCGCCTGCTTGACGGAAGTCAGCGTCCGCCCGAGTTCTTCGACCAGCGAGCCGTCGATCGCGGACGATTCGTCCGGCGTGACGGACATGCCCAGCAACGCCGCGCCTTCTTCCACCGCCCGGCGGACCGTGTCCCACGAACGCAACGCCTCCCCGAGTTCGTGCAGACCCTTGCCCGTCTCGCCGACTTGTATTAGATCCGCGGCCCGGCGCTGGGTGTCGCGCGTCGCTTCGAGCGCGTCGGCAACGTCGAACAGCACGCTTCGCACCAGGGCGCGCGGCTCGGCGGTGATGAGACGGATCTCGCCCGCGTACGGCGCTCGGTCCGGCGGCTCGGCGAGATCCTCGTCCGGCGCCGGCTCACCGTCGGCCCAGACCTCGACGACGATGCGCCCGCGCGCCTCGCTCGCCGCCGATCCCGCCGCCAGCACCGCTGTGAGCGTCGGCTCCGCGACCGTCAGTTCAGCGTCATCGAGAAACACGCGCATGGCGAGACTATCGGCGAAACTCGGCCCGAGAACAACCCGCTCCCCGCGATTTCCCCCGGCGACCGCGTCACTCCAGCAACCGGACCGAACGCTTCGAGCGCTGATTCAGCGTGATTTCAAGGTCGCCCAGCGTCCAGCGTGTCCCGAGGTTGAACGTCTCGGTCCAGGTCTGCAATACCGCTTCATCGAAGAGCCAGGCCAGTTCCGCCCCGCCGTCGGCGTTGAGAATCCGCACCCGGGGCTGTGTCGGCGAAGTGGTTTCCGGGGCGACGACGCTCGCCGAGATCACGCCCTGTGATGTCAGCGCGTCCTCGCCCACGGCGCCGGGGTTCCAGGCGGTCGTAAGCACGATCGCCCCCGCCGGCCCCAGGCTCACGCGACGCTCACTTGACCACCCGTCGCCGGCGTCGCCCCCGGCGCCCGCGGCGGACCAGATCGGTTCGAGTGTCTCCGCCAAAAGCCGAGGCCGGAACATCCCCAACATCGACGCGTCCGCGTCGCCCGCGAGCACTATCTGCTCGGCCGTCAGACCCGTAACCGATGTGACGGCGCCGGCGTCATCGACACGCAGTTCGAACGGCGTCGCCACGAGCGCACGCTGCGCCGCAAGGAACACATCGCGCGGCTCCGGGGCGGCGCCCGGCTCCGCGTCGATTATCTCGAGCCCCCCCGGGGCGGCGTCTTCGGCGCGGTTCCATGTGAACTCGAACTGCTCCCCGCGCCGGCTGTAAACCGTCGTCAGCCGATCCAGGCGCGCCAGCACCACGAGCGCCGACCCTTGCTCTCGCCGAACGGAATCAAACGTTATATGCGCCGTCTGCACGACACGCGCCATCTCCGACGCCGCCTGCCCCTCCTCGAGCACCAGCAGATCGAGAGACACCGCATACCGAAAGGTCCGCCCGGGCTCGAGCGCCTCGCGCGCAGGCTGGCCCGCCCCGACAGCGGGGATCAGCGTCGCGGCCAATATCGCAACCAGCGCAAACCGAATGACGAAACCGGGCATGGCGTCTCCTCACGGGCGACTCGGCGCTCCCTGTGCATTCATCCTATCTTCACCGGGCGCGTCGGGTCTGCCGGGGCGACGACGGCTGATCCTACGCTCATCGACGCATGTATCATCCGCCTATGCGTCTCGCTCTCGCGCCGCTGAACCCGACCGTCGGCGACCTCGACGGGAACCGCGATCTCTGCGCCGCAGCAATCGAAAACGCCCGCAGCGCAGGCGCCGATCTTCTGGTCCTGCCGGAACTCGTTATCACGGGCTACCCGCCCCGGGATCTGTTGTGGGAGGAAGGGTTCGTCGAGGCGGCGCAGGCGCACGCGGCGTCACTCGCGGGCCTGACGCGCGGGATCACAGTTGTTGTCGGTACGCCACGGCGCGACGCCGGCGCGATTTATAACAGCCTCTTCGCGCTGCGCGACGGCGCCGAGATCGCGCGCTACGACAAACGCCTGCTCCCGACATACGACGTCTTCGACGAGGACCGCTACTTCACGCCCGGCGATCGCGCGACGGTGATCGAGGTCGCCGGGCGACGGGTCGGGCTTGCGGTGTGCGAGGATCTCTGGCGCGGGGACGACGCCGGGGTCGCGCCGCGCTACCGCGACCGCGCGGACCCGGTCGCCGAAGCCGTGCGCGCCGGCGCCGAGATCATCGCCGTCCCGTCGGCAAGCCCGTTCGTGCTGGGCAAATCCAACCGGCAGCGCGAGATCCTGCGCGGGCACGCGGCGCGGCACGGGGTCACCGTCGCCGCGGTCAACCAGCTCGGCGCCAACGATGAACTTATATTCGACGGGCACGCCGCGATCTTCGCGCCCGAGCCGGGGGGCGCGCGGCTTGTCGCGGCGTCCGCTCCATTCGCCGAGGGGCTGCTCATCACTGACATCGAGAAGAATCGCGCGACTATCTCCGACCCCCTCGACGCAGCCGAACCGGGCGAACTGTTGTGGAACGCGCTGACGCTCGGCGTGCGCGATTACGTGCGGAAAACAGGCTTCGATCGCGTCGTCGTAGGGCTGTCCGGCGGGATCGATTCGGCGGTGACGGCGTGCCTCGCCGCGGGAGCGATCGGCGCGACGCGAGTCCTCGGCGTGGGCATGCCGAGCCGGTTTTCATCCGACGGTTCAATCGCGGACGCCCGCGAACTTGCGCGAAACCTCGGCGCGCACTTCGAACTGATCCCGATCGACATCATACACCGCGCCGGTGAATCAACATTAGAACCCGTCTGGCGCGCCCTCGACGCGGACCCGGCGCCCTGCGTCGCCGAGGAGAACATCCAGTCACGAATCCGCGGCGTGATCCTCATGGCGATCTCGAACAAAACCGGCGCGCTCGTGCTCACCACCGGCAACAAGAGCGAACTCGCCGTGGGCTATTGCACGCTCTACGGCGACATGAACGGCGGGCTCGCCGTTCTCTCGGACGTGCCGAAAACACTTGTTTTTTCATTGGCTTCGTGGATCAACGCTAACCATCGCGCCTGCGGCTTTACGGCGCCGCCGATCCCGGTGAGCACGATCACCAAGCCGCCGAGCGCCGAACTCCGCCCGGACCAGACCGACCAGGACACTCTCCCGCCGTACGACGTGCTCGACGCGATCGTGGAGCGCGCGGTCGAGCGTCGGCAGTCCCCGGCGCGGATCGCGCGCGAGACAGGGTTCGAGCCCGGGGTTGTCGCTCGCGTTGCGCGGATGATCGACCTGTCGGAATACAAACGGCGTCAGTCGGCGCCGGGGCTGAAAATATCGAGCGTCGCGTTCGGGACCGGGCGTCGGCGTCCGATCGCGCAGGGCTGGCGCCCGGAGCGGTGCGGCGGGTGAGCGGTGTCACTCGGCGTCGTCGTCGCTGCCACGTTCATTCATGCGGTCGAGGATGATCGACCCGACGCCGGCGATCAGTCCGAGCGCGAGGAGCATCCCGAACGGCCCGCGGACGCCCGACCAGCCGAAGACCGGCGCCGCGATGATCCGCCCGAGCAGAACGAGCGTCACGCCGAGGACAGCGTGCGTCGGCGCGCTCAGACGCGCCAGACCCGGGACGGGCAACGGCGAGGCTCGCCCGGCCCGGCGCGCGAGCAGGATCGCCGCGACGCCGCCGACCGCGACGAGCGCAGCGGCGATCAGCAGCGCGGTGTCTTTGAGATTGTTCATCGCCGGTGCGGGAGCCTACCCGGGCCGACGCCGCGCGGCTCGCGCGCGATGAGCACAATGCCCAGGGATGAAATCTCCGAGCTTTAGTTGTGTGAGGCTTCACATGCTCGGCATGGCGCCTGACCTGAGAGGAGCGAAGGTCGGGGCAGCAGTGAGCATGACGGGCGGGACGCCCGTCCCACTGGTTGCCATGCACGGGCGGGACACCCGTGCCGTTACGACAGCCTTGCCTCACCGGGGGCTTATATTATTGTCGACGGTGATTGTCAGACGTTGAAGAGGAAGTGGACGACGTCGCCGTCGCGCATCGTGTAGG
>CAZTEE010000008.1:0-24662 GCA_964611775.1 uncultured Phycisphaeraceae bacterium
AGAGCGAGCGCCGGCTCGCCGCTGCTGTGCGAGGTCTTTTCGTTCGCCGCCGGGCGGAACTCGCGGCTCTGGCGCGCACACTCGACGCGACCGGCCCCATCAACGTCCTCCGCCGTGGGTACACAATCACAAGCCGCGCCGACGGTCGGCTCGTCCGATCCCCCGCCGACACCGAGGTCGGCGACATCATCACAACACATACCGCCGATGGTGAGTTCATATCAACTGTCGGCGAGCACACGACACCGCCGCACAACCCGGATGAACGCTGCCCGCTCTTCGGCGACGATACCTGACCCGCAGCCCGCCAGAGTCACCGGCTTCCCGCCCGTGCATTGCGCCATCTATACACATCGCACCAAAGCCCAGGGATGGAATCCCAGGGCCGCGGTCGCCGCTTGCAAGATAAATTGTGTATGACCGAACGTTGAGCCGCGCCCACCGGCGACGCGAGGTCTAGGCGCAGGAAACTTCATGGCAACCTTGGACGAGTAAGTCTCGCGCACGGGCGGGACGCCCGTGCCACTATCAACGCCCGTGCCACTCTTCGTCATCGGCGATGAGCCGCCCGCCGTGTTCGACGGTCGAACCGTGTTGTGGTATTTTCGCCGCGTGCCCGACTCGAACACACCCCGCGCGGACCTGCCGATCGAAGAGATGCCCTTCGAGGACGCGATCGCCCGACTCGAGGCGATCATCGAACGGGTCGAACGCGGGCAGGTGGGCGTCGAGCGAGCGATGGCCGAATACGAGCAAGGTGTGAAACTGGTCGCGCGGTGCCGGGCCGTGCTGGCGCGTGTCGAGCAGCGGATCGAAGAACTCGCCCCCGAACATCCCGGCGCGAGCGGATGACTCAGCCCTGGATGATGTGGACGCCCAGCGTCCTCGGCGTGTTGTTCTTCTTCGCGTTCGGCGCGACTGTCGGATCGTTCATTAATGTTGTTGTTTACCGCGTGCCGAAAGGCTTGAACATCGTACGCCCGGCGTCGGCTTGCCCGGCCTGCGGGACGACCCTGACCTGGCGCGAAAACTTCCCGATCCTCGGCTGGCTCGCGCTCCGCGGCCGATGCCGGTTCTGCAAGACACCGATCTCCGCAGAATACCCGATCATAGAGACGATCGTGGCGCTTCTGTTCGCTGGCTTGTACGCGCTCTGGTATCTCGACCCCGCGCTGACACGGTCGCTCGGCGTGGACCCGGCTTCGATCCGACCGGACTGGGCCGCTGCGGGACTGGCGCGGACCTGGCCGATCTTTGTACTGCATCTCGCGCTCGTCGCGTCGCTCGTCGCGGTGACACTCATCGACGCGCGCACGTTTCTGATACCGATCTCGATCCCCTGGTTCGCGGCGATAGTCGCGCTGTTCGTCCATCCGCTCACCGCCGTGTGGATCGCCGCTCGCGGCGGGCTGCGCGGGGGGCACGACTGGACGCTCATCACGTTCGATTCGTACGCATGGACAGGGCTTGCAGCGGGCGCCGCTTCGGGGTTGACCATCGCTGTATTTCTTCTGAGCGCGGGTATTATCAAACCTTCATTTACCGATTATGAAGACTGGGAGCGTGAAGCCGAGGCGCAGGCGAAGAACCAGTCGCACAATCCTCCCGATGACGAAGATGCGCAACAGCCGATGGTCGTACGGCTCCTGCTTCTGACCGGACCGGCGATCGCGCTCATGGCCGTCGGCTTCACAGCCGGGATGCGCATCGGCGAGCCGATCCGCGCGATGCTCGGGGGAATGGCGCTCGGGCTTGTGATCGGGCTTGTGCTACGCGCACGCTTCGGCGGCGCCATGCACGAGAGCGGCGATCCCGCGTTCGTCCGTTACCCGCACGCACGCCGCGAGATGGTCCGCGAGATCGTCTTCCTCGGACCCGCGATCGTGCTCGGTGTGATCGGCTTTCTTCTGACGCGCGGCATAGCCGCGGACCCGGCGCTGTGGGTCAAGGCTCTGACTGGTTCGGTTGTAGGTCTGCTCGCCGGGGGTGGGGTTGTTTGGGCGGTGCGGATCCTCGGCTCGCTCGCCTTCGGAAAAGAAGCGATGGGACTCGGGGACGTGCACCTGATGGCCGCCGTGGGCGCGACGCTCGGCTGGGCCGACGCGGTTATTGCGTTCTTCATCGCGCCGTTCATCGGGATCGCGTGGACGATCGCTGCGGCTCTCGCCCGTCGCGGCGCTGGTGGAACGGCGCTGCCGTACGGTCCGCACTTAGCCGCCGCGACGCTGCTCGTGCTCTACGCGAAACCCGCGCTCGAGTTCGCGCTGTCGGTCGTGATGCAGCGGCCGATCGACCTGCCCTGAGCGGGATCACCACAGAGGCGCAGCGGGCGCAGAGAGGGTCAGGGTTGCTTGCGGGAAGTCGGGCGGGACACCGGTTCCGCGGAATTATGATATAATATATTATTCCCCCGCGGCTCGGAGAGCCTTGTCCAGGCGGCGCGCGAGCAGCGCGTCCTGCGGACGGTTGAGCCTTGGCGATTCTGAAAGGATGTCGCGCGCGTCACGCCGGGCGAGCGCCACCAGCGGCTGATCGCGCACGAGGTCCGCGATGCGCAGCGCGGGCGCGCCCGACTGACGGAAACCCGCGAGGTCGCCCGGACCGCGGATTTCAAGGTCTTTTTCAGCGAGAATAAAGCCGTCGTTTGTTGACGCTATCGCGGCGATGCGTTGCTGTGCGTCCGGCGTGGACGGTTCGGCGACCAGCGCGCAAACGGAATCACGCCCGCCGCGACCGACGCGCCCGCGTAGTTGGTGCAGTTGCGCCAGGCCGAAACGTTCGGCGTGCTCGATGACCATGAGCGTCGCGTTGGGAACATCGACACCGACTTCTATCACGGTTGTTGCGACGAGCGCGTCGATATCGCCCGAGCGGAACCGATCCATGACACGCTGCCGATCGGGTGCGCGCAGCCGACCGTGCGCGACCGCGACGCGGCGACCTGCGAGAGGGCCGGATTCGAGGCGGGCGCGCGTCGTCTCCACGTCGCGCAGACGTTCGTCCGATTCGATCGCGGGAACGACGACGTAGACCTGCTCGCCGCGCATCGCGCGTTCTGCGATGAGAGAGTCGATCTCTGCCCTGTCCGCGGGCGTACGGACAAGAGTTTCGATCGTGCCGCGACCCGGCGGCATGCCGCGGATAGTTGTGATATCGAGATCGCCGAAGATAGTTTGTGTGAGCGATCGCGGGATCGGCGTCGCGGTCATAACGAACGTGTGCGGCGCCGAGGCCCGGTCGCCGGTCGATATCGTCGATTGCTGTCGCACGCCGAAACGATGCTGCTCGTCGATGACGACTACGGCGAGATTATCGAACGCGACGCGCTCGGTGAGCAGCGCGTGCGTGCCGATGACAATGTGTGCGCGCCCGGCGGAAATCGCGGATTCGACAGCGGCTCGGTCCCCTGCTGGCATCGACGCGGAGAGAAGATCGACGCGGACCCGGCTCCCCGAGAGCAGGCGCGAGATTGATTCATAATGTTGCTCGGCCAGCAGTTCCGTCGGCGACATCAGCGCCGCCTGCCGACCGCACGCGACCGCCGCGAGCATGGCGTACAGCGCGACGATCGTCTTGCCGGAGCCGACGTCGCCCTGGATGAGCCGATTCGCGGGTCGGTCGCGGGCGATGTCGCGCACGATGTCGGCGAGCGCGGCGTCCTGCCCGGCGGTGAGCGTGAACGGGATGCGGGCGCGGATGCGGCTGTCGATCTCGGCGTTGACCGCGAGCGCCGGCGCGGGCCGGGTGTCGCGCGACAGGCGGTCGCGCAGGATCGCAAGTTGTAAAAACAGCAGTTCGTCGTACGCGAGCCGGCGGCGGGCGCGGGCGATCTCGTCCTCGTCCGCGGGCTGGTGCATCATGCGGTACGCCTCGGCGAGGCTCGGAAAATCCCTCTCCCGGCGGAACGGTTCGGGTAGGTGATCCTCGATCAGCGGGAGAGAGCCGCCGAGGATCGCCGCGATTGCCCGTTCGATCTTCAGGCTGCTGATGCGCTCTGACGCCGGGTAGATCGGTCGAAGCCGGGCGGCGCGGCGCGGCGGTTCGGCGTCCTCTTCGAGCGCTCGGAACCACGGGTTGACCATCTGCATGTACGGGCCGCGCGAGCGCGGTTCGCCGGTCACGAGAAGCCGCACGCCCGGATGGATCGAGTGATGCAGCCCCGGGCGGTGGAACCACAGCAGATCGAGCCGGCCGGTGTCGTCCATGAGCACGGCTTCGAATCGGCGTTTGCGGCCGAACCCACCGACGCGAGTCGCGGAGATCATTCCTCGCGCGGCGGACTTTCGCCCCTGCAATAGTGCGGCGATGTCGGTCTCGGCTTCTTCGAGTTCGTGCCGGAACGGGAGATAGTGGATGAGGTGCGCGACGCCGGGGACGCCGAGTGCGCGGAGCGCGGCGCCGAGTTCCGGGCCGACGCCGGGAACGGATTCGATCGGATCGGTAAGTGTCAGCGGTTCGGCGGCGGGCATCGCGGACAGGATACGGCGCCGGAGCACGCCGTCGATCCGATTTGTACTGAACGTCGCATGACCTGCGCGCAGCGGAAGTGAGGGTTTTTGTACGGAAGACGGGCGAGACGCCCGTCCCACCGTTGTTGTAAGCCTGAATCTGGGGCGGCCCGGCTCGGGGAGCGCGTGCGTTCAGCGTTTTTTAGATTTGCGTTTCTTGTATCCGGCTTTGGGGCTGATTGTGTGCGTGCTGGCCTTTGGTTTGAACATGCCGCCGGCGGCCATCTGCTGGGCCTGTCCCTGCATCTGGCGCATGGCTTTGATTTTGCCCATCGCGCCGAGACCCGCCATCTGTTTCGCCATTTTGGAAACGGCGTCGAACTGCTTGACGAGGCGCGAGACCTCGTCCTGCGAGGCGGCGCTGCCGCGCGCGATCCGGCGCCGGCGCGAGTTATTAAGCAGCGAGATATCGCGCCGTTCCGCTGCGGTCATCGCGTTGATGATCCCTTCGACGCGGTTGAGTTGGCGATCGTCGATGGGCATGTCCTTCAGCGCCGAGCCGACGCCGGGGATCATGCCGAGGATCTGCTTCATCGGCCCCATGCGTCGGATGGCGCGGAGTTGTTTGAGGAAGTCGTCCATGGTCATCTCGCCGCGGGCGAGTTTTTCCTGGAGTTCCTCGGCTTCTTCTTCGGAGACTTCCTGCTGGGCTTTTTCGACGAGTGAGACGACGTCGCCCATGCCGAGGATCCGCCCGGCGATGCGCTCGGGGTGGAACTCTTCGAGCGCGTCGATTTTCTCGCCGACGCCGATGAAGCGGATGGGGGCGCCGGTGACGCGGTTGATGGAGATCGCCGCGCCGCCGCGGGTGTCGGAGTCGAACTTTGTGAGGATGACTCCGTCGAGGTGCAGGCGTTCGTGGAAGGCTTTGGCGCTGTTTACGGCGTCCTGCCCGGTCATCGCGTCGGCGACGAGGAAGACCTGGTGCGGGCGGAGTGCGCGGTGCACCTTTTCGAGTTCGCCCATCAGTTCGTCGTTGACGTGCAGACGGCCGGCGGTGTCGAGAATTATGGTGTCTACACCGAGACGCATCGCTTCTTTTAGAGCGCGCTGGCAGACGCCCACCGCGACACCGACGGCCCCGCCGTACTCTGCAACTTTGTCGGGTTCGCCGTAGAAGAGGACTCGGGCGCCGCCGGCGGCGTCGCGTTCGACGGTCTCGGCGACGATGCGGAGTTGTTCGACGGCGGCGGGGCGCTGGAGGTCCGCAGCGACGAGCATGCAAGACCGGCCGCGCTTCTTGAGATACGCGGCGAGTTTGCCGCAGGTCGTGGTCTTGCCCGACCCTTGAAGCCCGGCCATCATCACGACGGTCGGCGGCGGGGATACGTGGGCCACTCCGGATCCGGCGCCTTCGGGCGGGCTGAGCAGCGCGATAAGCCGTTCGTGGACGATGCCGACGAACTGCTCGCCGGGCTTGAGGCTCTTCGTCACATCGCGGCCGAGCGACTCGGCGACGATCTCCTCGCAGAACGACTCGACCACGGCGTAGTTGACGTCGGCTTCGAGGAGCGCGGTGCGGACGTCGTCAACCGCGTCGCGGATATTGGATTCGGAGATCGAGCCTTTGCCCGAGAGGGATCGGATCGCGCCGGAGAATGCTTCCTGGAGTCGGTCGAACATGGCGGGGAATCGTAGCGTGTGTCAGGGTTCAATAGAAAAAGCCCAGGGATTTATCCCCGGGCAGTTACGTGCTTCAGTTCGGATCGCGGATCAGGACGCGGGCAGATTCAGGACGACGATCTCGACCCGGCGGCTCTCGCGTTTGGAGCCTTTGGGCTGGCTGGACCCGAAGCCGGCGGCGTACATGCGGTCGCCGGTGACGCCGCGCTGGGCGAGATATTCCTCGACTACGAGGGCGCGCTCGGCGCTGAGGCGTTCGTTGGTGCCCCACTTGCTTTTGCGGATCGGGTCGGAGTCGGTATGCCCGGCGACGCGGATCATGCGGCCGGCGTAGCGCGAGTTTAGGACGCCCGCGATCTGATCGAGCGTGGCCTTGGCGGACTGTTTGAGGTCGGCTTTGCCGGAATCGAAGAGCACGTCGCCGGCGACGGCTACGACGACCTCGCCGACGGCGTTGGTCGAAGTGGAGACGCCGGAGAGGCCTTCGAAGCCGGTGTCCGCGTTGGCGAAAGCCGGCCCGACTTTGGAGGCTTCGAGTTGGAATCGGTCCCGCTCGGCCTGGAGCCTGCGGTTTTCCTCTTGGAGGAGCCGGCGGGCCTGGTCGTTCTGATCCGTGGAGGCCTGGAGTTGCTGGAGCCGGGCGCGGAGTTCGAAGTTCTCGTCTTCGAGCATGCTCATGCGGTCCTGCCCGCCGGACGAGCAGCCCCCGAGCGCAGCAGCGGCAATGAGAAGCGCGAATACGATCCGTCGCGAGTTGAGCATCAGCAACCTCCTGTCCGTAGCGTGCTAGACATACGCCGCGAGCCTCCGGCCCGGGGACGACTCAGCCGGTGATCTGCGGTCATGCCACCGCGTTCGGGCTGCGCTGTCAAGAGATCGTCACGATCGACTCGATTTGTGCAAAACCTGTCGGCGGCGCGGCGGGAGGGTGCTCGACCCGATCTTCACCGACTCGTCGGATCGACTATTGCGGAATCGACTGTCTGTCGGCAAGATAGGAGGGATGCTGTCCGGTCTCCATGAGCGAATGACCGAGGCCGCCGAGGGCCGGACCTACCGCGCCATCGGCGATCTGACCGATCACAACAGCGAAACCGTTCGGCGGTACATGCAGGGCCAGTCGCCGAGCGTCGAGTTTGTCGCGGCGTTCTGCGCTTCGCTGGGGATCAATATTGAATGGCTCGTCACCGGGGCGGGGCCGATGAAGCGGACCGAGGTCCGGATGCAGGCCTTGCGCGAAGCGAACCCGAGCGAACTCTTCTCCGCGGTCGCGGGCGGGCTTGAGAAAGTCGGCGATCGGCTGGAGCGGCTGGAGCGTTTCGTGCAAGCGCTCGAAGCGAGGATCCGGGCGGAACTAGCGGTGATGGACGAACGCGGGAAGGCCCGCCGACGGATCGACACGGAGCGTGCGACCCATGCCAAAGACCCCCGATCCCTTGATCCGACCGCCCGCGCCCGGTCAATCGCCGGCGCCATCCCCGGCCGATCAGACTCGGATGCTGATTGAGATGCTCCGCACCGGCGGGACGGACCTCGTCCGCCGATGGGTCGCCGCGCTTATGCTGGCGCCGGAGTCAGACCGCCCGGCGATCGTGGCTGAGGTCGAGCGCAGGCTGGTTTCCATCTACGCCGAGCCGCTGGTCCAGCACAATGACGCCGAGGGCGCCGATGAAGCCGAACCCGCGGATGCCGGCCCGGTGGTTCACGTCGTCAGCCCGCCGGTGCAAAAAGCCGGCTTTATCGAGCAGGTGGAGCGTGCGTACGCCGCGGAAACCCCCGGCAAGGCCAAGGCCCGCAAGCGCGCCGCGGACGACGCCCGCTCCGCGTGAAGACCCCGACCGATCAATCTGTTTTCCGCGATCCGATCGGCAGCGGATCGGCGGCCCGGCCTTCGAGCCAGTCCTGCACGCGCGGCCAGATCACATCCGTAATCACGATCTTCAGGCACGCCGTCACCGGGATCGCGAGCAAGGCGCCGTAGATCCCCGCGACCGATGCGAACGCGATCACCGCCGCGACGATCGTCGCGGCGTCAAGATTTGTGCTCTTGCCGTGAACGATCGGCTGGAGGACATAACCTTCGAGGAGTTGCGCAACGACGTATACGATCGTCGGCCCGAGGATTATCCACCACAAGGACATCGGCGCAGCGGCTCCTTGCTGGTCGAACCACAGCAGCCCGATCGCCACGGGCAGCGTCACTCCGATGACATAAGGGACGAGCGACAGGACCCCCGCGAGCACGCCCAGCAGGATCGCCGCGGGCACGCCCACGATCAGCCAGCCGATCGCGTTCACGGCGCCGAGGACAGCGGCGATCACGATCTGCCCGCGTATGAACCCCGCGATGATGCGGTCCATCCGCCGGATCAGGTCCACCCAGCGATCACGCCCGGCGGCAGGGATGAGATGCCGACCTAACTCGAGCACGTTCGGATACGAGATCGAAAAGAAAAAAAAGAAAAACGGCACGAGAATCAGCAGCAGCCCGAGATTGATCGCCGAAGCGATGAATCCGGCGACGAACTCCGCCGCTCCGACCCCGCGACGGGCAGCCCCCTCGGCGATCCAGCCGATATTCGCCTCGATCCATTGCCGGATCTGTGCGACTGTGTCCTGAAACTCGGCTTCCTCGGCGCCTAGCACGGGCAGCACCGCGTCCGAGGCGCGCTGGATCAGGTCCGGCAGCCGACCGGCGAGGTCCACCGCCTGAACGACCGCGAACACCAGCGCGATCGCCACCGGGACAACAACGATCACACCCGTCAGCACGATCAGCGTTACCGCTGAACCCGCACGCGAGAACTTCAATCGCCCGACCATCCGCTGCACCACCGGCTCGAACAGATAAGCCAGCGCCAGCGCCAGGAGCAGCGGCACGGTGACGACCGAGAGCGCGTGGCCGAGGTACACCAGCCCCGCCGCTGCGGCGAGCACGCCGAGATCGCGGATCGGCTGGATCTCCCACAAGTGGCGGTCCGGCCAGCGATTCTTGTTCGTCGGATTATCTGATTCGGCGTCGCCGGGCATGGGGACGCAGAGTACCGCCTCAGCCCGGTTTGTTCACCGTGCCCGGGCGGTCGGGAGTTGAGACCACCGACTCGAAAGCCTCGTCGAACGAGAACACGCCGACGAAGTCGTCCATCGAGTCCTCCTCGCTTGTTCGGAGCAGCCCGGCGTCAACCATCGCGAAGACGATCTTGCCGAAGTCCTCCGTCGAGCGAATCGACCAATGCGCCAGCACATCCCGCGCCAGCAGCCCGAACTCGCGCCCCGCATAGCGGCGAAGCCCGTCGCAGAGTTCCTGCCCGCTCACATGCCGGCCGTGAGAACCAACCGAGTCCTCTTGCTTGCGCACCGACTCGATCGTATATCGCAGCCCTTCCTGCACGAACGCATACGCGTCCGGCGGGTATGGGCCGGCGCTCTCACGGATCCGCTTGAATTCAAGCAGCAGGTGTTCGTCCACGGCGTTTGCTCCCGCGCCCTTGTGCATCGCCCGATCTCGCGCATCATCCTATTCGGCAAGCCACGCTTTCACCAATCACTTTCCGCTCACATGGGCGTTAGAATCGAAAAAAAATCGCAGCGGCTTCGAGGACCACTCGCCCGACGAGCCGATCCCCACCCGCGGCGAACGACGGACACGTCCGCGAGCCGCTGCGGGCGTCGGCGAAGGTTCGATAAAGATGCGGGGATCGGTCGTCAGATCCACGCCGTCGAACGCACGATCTAATCCGATCGCCTGACAGAGCCGGGCCGGGCCCGAGCAGAGATCGGTGTCCGCGATGGCGCTTCGTCTGCGGGCCGAGGCGCGATTCACACGCATCCGCTCTAGCCCCTCGGTAGGTTCGAGCGCCCGGAGCAGCACCGCGACCGGCTCGCCGGCCCTGCCGCAGACGACGTTCATGCAGTGATGCATGCCGTACGTGAAGTAGACGTACGCCTGCCCGGGCGGCCCGTACATGGACTCGTTCCGCGGCGTTCGACGCCCGCCGAAGGAATGGGCCGCTCGGTCGCGCACTCCCAGGTAAGCCTCAGTCTCGACGATGATCCCGCAGAGACGATCGCCGGTTTCGAGCACTCGGACAAGCCGGCGCCCGAGTAGATCACGAGCCAAAGCAACCGCCCCACGCGCGTAGTCGTCGTGTGCCAGGCGAGCGTTGACCATGCCGGCCCGGCTCATGCGTACGCGTGCAGGCCGGGCAGCAGCAGGTTTACGCCGAAATAAGTCCAGAGCATCACGACGAAGCCGAGGATGCTCAGCCACGCGGTCACCAGCCCGCGATCGCCCGCGACGCCGAGCCGGACGTGTATGACGATGAGGTAGACGATCCAGGTGAGGAGCGCCCAGGTCTCCTTGGGGTCGAATGCCCACCACCGCCCCCAGGAATGGTCCGCCCACCAGGCTCCGAGCAGGGTGCCGACGCCGAGGGTCCAGAACGCCAGTTGCAATACCGACATCTGCGCCCGGTCGAGATCGGCGAGAAGTCGGCGCCGACCCGCGACCCGCACGTCGTCGATGTTCAGCCCCGCGGACGTGAACCCGGCGATCTCCGCGGACGCGGCGCCGCGATCCCGCGCGTAGTGCAATGCCAGGTAGAACGCGCTCATCACCGCGGCGAGCGTGATCAATCCATAACTTATAAGCACCGTCGAGACGTGATACTTGAGCAGCCAGGACGTGTTCAGAATCGCCGCCTCGCGTCCGATCGTCGCGCCGGGGACACCGGTCTGGGTGGCGGCGAGCAGGATCAGGAATCCGACCGCGGCTCCCGCGGCGCCGAAGAGCCACTGCCGCTTGAACAACGTCATCAGCAGCCCCGCGAGCGCCCCGCCGAGGGCAAGCCCGGTCATCGACTCGAACTGATTCTGAATCGGGAGGCGCTCCGCGATGAACCACCGCGCCCCGAAGCCGAAGGTGTGCGCGCCGAGCGCAACCAGCAGCGTCACAACGCCCAGCGTCAGCGCCGCCCGCCAGCCCGTCCCGAACGCGACGACCAGCGACACGAACGCGAGCACGTACATCCACGCGCCGATCTCGAACGGGCGAGCGCTGTTGTATATCGCTTCGAGCCGGAGCCTCGCCGGGCTGACCGCGCCGACGTTGAGTTCGTGGAGCGCGTCCGCGAGAGTAATGATGTTTGAGTTCACCCCCGCTGCGTCGCCCGCGCGCCATGCTTCGCCGATCTCCGCGAGCGCGACGCGCACCGGGGAACCCGCGGGCAACTCCGAGACATGACGCCAGCGTTCGGCGCCGGGTTCGGGCGCGACCATCAGCAGGTTCGTGTGCCCGAGGCGCAGCAGATCCCCCACCGCGCGGATGTCGCCGAGCGCCCTCGCGACCTCGGCGTCCGTGCCGAAGTTCTCGGCGACTTCCCGGAAACTTGTCGCGACGAGCTCCGGGCTCAGCCGGGTCAGCCGCATCCAACGCTCGCGGAGACCGGCGTCGGCGATCGCGGCGTCGATCAATGCCTGCCTCGCCGGCAGATACGACACATGAATCAACGGCTTGTCGAACGAATACGTCGGCGATGCGAGCAGGTCTATAAATGTGAACAGCGGGTCGTAGTGGAGTTTCCGCACCGCGACTACGGCGCCGGCGTCGTCATAAGTCGGGATGTAATCCAAGTAGTCGCCGCGACCGGTGATCGCGCGCACGGTCTCCCGCGCCAGCGTGTCGAGAATCTTCACGCGACCGTTGTGATACACAGCCGCGTCGCGCAGCGGCCCGAGATCGAGCGCGCCCGCGAAAGCGTGCTTCTGCTCGGCCGTCATCGGGTCGGCGGCGGCGGGGTCGCCGAACGGGTTCGCGGCGTCAATCTCGGCGAGAGCCGATTCCTCGGGGTGCGCGTTCCCCTCGGGCGCGTACTGGGCGATGCTCGCGGAGGCGAAGAACAGCCAGGCCAGAACCAAATACAGATAACTTTGTGTCGGTCGGTTCATAGCGTTGCGCTCCCCGCGGCCACCGGTTTCTCTTCGCGCAGGACGGTCGCCCGCGCGCCCGCTCGGGCGCCGGGGTCGGACGCGTACAGTTTCGCCAGACTATCGCGCTGGCGCCGGAGCAGCCACGGCTTGATATAGAACGCCCACGGGATGCCCGCGCAGACCATCACGCTCCCGGCCGCGATGATATGAATCCCGGGGTTGTTCCCCACCGCGAGGATAGTGAACATCGCGCGCGGGCGGTCGAGCGCCCCCGCCTCGACCTGCGCCATCGATTCGCGCCAGCCCTCCGCGTCCCAGCCCGACTGGCTGAATTTATATCGGTTGGGGGCGATCGTGCTCACGACCGCGCCGATCCCGTTACCCACGAACGAAACATCGTCGCGCGCGCGGAACGGGACGCGGTGGATCAGCGGGCGATTCAGACGTGTGATCGCGGTCGAATTCTCGCCGCGGAGCGTGTCGGCGACCTGCACGCTTGAGAGATAATCGCGCGGGATGTCGCTGTGAGGGTAGGCGATCATCTCGAAATCCATGAGCCGCAGACCCATCCCGGGCAGCGACCGCGGCGCCCGGCTGAACGCCACGCGCAGCGATCTCCCGTCCGGGAGCGTGATGGTTCGGTCCGCGCCCGTCGATACGTTCATGTACCGCGCGAACGGGAGCCAGTGCGTCTCGCGCCAGGCGCCGGCTGAGAGTTCGAGCGCGATCGCGGCCCGGTCGTGCGTCCCGATATAATCTTTTCTTTGCTCGGCGACGGGGACCTGGATCGGCGCCTCGCGCTTGGAAGCAGCAGGGAACACCGCATCCACACGCACCAGCACACGCGGCGCCGGCTCGAACGTCACGCCCGGCGCAAGCCCGGTATGCCGGGCCGCCCGGCCGTCGGGCGTGCGGGTGATAGCCTCGTCGCCGCGGATATATACCTGCACGGCGCCGGCGTCGAGCATGGTCAGCCGGATGGCGGGATCGGCGGGTCGGCGGTCGGGGCGGCCGTCCTCGCGCACGCCGTGGATGTCCTGATCGAGTTCCGGGTATCTGTGGAAGGCCCAGCGTTCGAACGTCTCACCCGCTGGGGTTGTTATATCAAGAATCGCGACGGAACTGTCCGCGCCCTCATAGCCCGGCGTGATGATTGGGAAAGGCGAAGTGCCGTGGACCTCGCGCACGCGCACTCGATTGCCGCCCGCAACAAACTCCGCCCCGGCGATCGCGGGCTTAACTTCGAGCGAGTCGTCAAGAAATACTACGATCGCGCGCTCGGCGCCGGGCGGCATCGGCAGGTCGAGTATCGCCCAGCGCGGATCGCCGGGCTCGATGTGCTCCACGAATATCGCCCCGGCGAGATCGGCGATCCGATCCCTCGGCGAACCCGCGGGCAGCCGCAGCGACGCGATCGGGCGTGGCTCGACGGGCGTCGCCGGGTCCGGGCCGAGCGCGCTGAGGAGCGTCAGATCGACCATCGGCGCCGACCCCGGGGCGCCGCCCGAGTCCGGCGTCCATCCTTCTTCCAGTTCAACGTACGAACCGAAACCCGCGACGCGGGCCGAGATCGGCGGGCCTCCGGGAGTTGCGGGCGGGATCATCGGCAGTTCGATCGAGAGCGACCGATCGGAGATCGGCTCGCCGTAATCGTTGTACCGCGGGAGTTTCGGCAGCGGCGCTACAGACCAGGCGGCGCCGTCGAGGCTCGCCCACAACGCCGGCTCGACACGGTCCATGAAAGTCGTGACGAGCGGGCCTGGCGTCCCCGGTTCGGCGCTCGCGAGCAGCAGCACGTCGCCCTCCTGCTTGAGCGACTGGTAATAGATCGACCCGAGCGCGAGCACGACGATCCCCGTGTGCACCGTGAGCACGCCGATGTTTACGAACCGGATCTCGATCCGGCGCAGAGTGGCGACGACAAGATTTATTACAAAGAGGAACAGGATCGCCCGCAGCGGCCACCAGCCGTAGAACTCGCCCTCGGTCATCTCGAGCGCGGGCAGGCGCCGGACCGTGGTTGATTTATATGTTTCGACAAACTGTGGGAACAGGCGGAATCCGTCGCCGGTGTGCGGGATGAATCTCACCGCCGGCCAGACAAACTCGCTCCACGCGAACGTCGCGGCGATCGCGAGCAGCAGCCCACCCAGCACCGTGACAGCGAACCTCGTCGCGCGACCTGCCCGAGCGAGCGAACGGCGCAATATAAGGACGCCCGGCGTGACAGCGAGCAGAATCACGCCCAGCGCGGTCATCCCGTAAACCGCCCATGTCAGCCCGAGCGCGAGCAGCCCCACGGGCACGCTCGCCAAGGCGCCGTAGACCACCACGAGCGACAGCAGCGCGACCGCGAGCGGGATCGAACTGAGCGCGCGGAGAGCGGCTTTGACCGGCCATGCCCATGCCGGGAAGAATCGGTCGTCCCAGGCTTTGCTTCGGCGCCACTTGGCGCTCATGACGCCCCCTCGGTCTGCATGTTCATTCTCTTCGGCTGAGACGCTTGTTCGGCTGTGGAATACGCGCATCGATCAGGAGTGATCAATTTCGGCTTGGCACGAATAGTTCCTGTTGCCCAAGAGTGTAGGGACGGAATCCGAATCGAACAGCGACGCGATCGGGTCTGTCGCCGGCGACCCGATCCGCACCACAGCGATCCCCGCGATCGGCCCGGCTGTGAATCGGAAGAGATCGGGCGAAAGCCCCAAGGCTGACGCCGCTGCCGTGGTAATCATTTTCAACAGCGCCATAGGGTCGGCCCAGTCGCGGCGTCGGAGCAGCCGGGCTTCCTCTAGCACGCCGATGCGATCAGTCTGAGAGTCCGGCAGCGAGATCACCGAATCCGTTCCCAGAGCGACGGGGACGCCGCGTGCGAGCATATCCCGGTAGCGATGCGGGCCGACCTCGCTGGCATGGCCGAAATATTCCGCCGCTCGTGGGCAGTAGACGACGGTCGCCCCGGTCCGCGCGAGCAGGTCGATGTCATCCTCGGAGCAGTCGTTGGCGTGCGCGACGATCCAGGGGGCGCGGGCGAGCATCGGCTCGATGTGCTGGACAGGCGACTTTGCGAAGCCGAACTCCGCTCCGGCGGACTCGTCCCACACGCCGAAGGATTCGAGAGCCGCGCGGATCGGCCCGACGTGCATCGTGATCAGTTCCCGTTCCGCGAGAGATTCGGCGAGGTGCGTAGCCAGCGGCAGCCCGAACCGATCCGCGAGATCGCACGCCCGGCGGTAAACCAGACGCCCCGCGGAATACGGCGCGTGAGGCTGTATCCCGAGCCGAACGCCGCCCGAACCGCCCCCGGTTGAAACCGCCGCTGACTGCTCCTCGTACAGACTCTGAATGGACTCCGCCAACCGCTCCGCCGCCGCTTCGCCCGCATCTCCGAGGCCGAAACATTCGAGGTACGCCACGCCGAGCATCGCCGAATCGCGCAGAGTTCTGATCGGAACAGCCGACCACGCTCCCGCGATGTCGCCGACCGCGACGACGCCGCCCGCGCGAGAGCGTTCGATCCCCTCTCGAACGCTCGCCGCGATCGCCGCGTCGTCCGTCGCTCGCCGGTCGCGAACGTCCGCGATCCAGCCCGCGAAACCCCGGCTCGCGTCGTACGGGATCGGGCCGACCGAGGTCAGATCGAGATGCGTGTGAGCGTTGACCATGCCCGGAATAAGCACGCACCCGGCGTGGTCGATTGTTTCCGAGCCGATCGGCGCCAGGCGACGGATCTGTTCGGGCGCGCCGATTTCGAGGATGGTCATGTCGCCGGCCGTGTCGCCCGGCTTGGCCCGTCCGAGACGCACGAGGCTCGCCCCCGGCGCCGCGATCACGCCGCGATCGTCGGCGATAGCCTCTGCTGTCAGGATCAGGTGCTGCGGCTGGTTCATGTCGGACGAGCGTGCATGCCGATTCCACCATATCCGCGGTCGGCGCAGCCGTGCCGTCGCGATCGGGCGTCTTGGGGTATGCTGCCCCGCGGAGTGAACCCGGGAACGGAGGTTCCCGCCGGGCGCGGCGATCCCGCCCGGACAGGAAAATCGGCGTGCGGGCGACCGTCCGACGCCAAACACGGATGAAGGAGCGTTGCGATGGTCGGATCGAGGACGCTGGTCGCGTTGGGAGTCGCGGTGACCGCTCTGATGGGCGGCTGCGTCAATCAGCAGCAGTACGACAGCCTGTATCAGACTAACCGCGCCCTCGAGGAGCGGAACGTCGCCCTCCAGCAGGAACTCGAGGCCGAGCAGCAGGCCGCATCACTCTTGCGCGACAGGGTGTCGTCCTCCGACCGCGCCGTCGCCGAGGCGAAGGACCGCAACGCCGATCTCCAGCAGCAGGTTCTCCGCGTGCGTGAGCAGTACCGCACGCTCGAAGGTCGGCTGAACAACATCGCCGTCACTCCGATCGACCCGATCACGGATGAGGCTTTGCGCACGCTCGCCGCGGCTCATCCGGACATCATGCGCTACGACGCCGCCCGGGGGATGATCCAACTCACCAGCGACCTTACATTCGCGCTCGGATCCGTTGAAGTGACCAGCGGCGCCCAGCAGGCGCTCGCCCGCGTCGCCCAGATCCTCAACTCCGACGCCGCGACCAAGTACGACGCACGCATCGTCGGCCACACCGACAACGTCCCGATCGGCCGGCCCGAGACTCGCCGGCAGCACCCGACCAACCTGCACCTCGCGGTTCACCGCGCCATATCCGTCCGCGACGTGCTAGCGTCCAGCGGCGTAGCGGGCGACCGCATCGAGGTCTCGGGCTGGGGTCCGTACCGCCCGGTCGTCGCCAACCCCGCCAGCGGGGGCGCCGCCGCCAACCGCCGCGTCGAGATCTTCCTCGTTCCCTCGACCGCCGGCGAAACCCGCGTCGCCAACGAAACACCTGCCCCCGCCCCGGCGCAGCAGGCGACCGTGCCCGACCCGCTCAAGTGACAATCACACCGATTCGACGGACACGCCATGCCACGCAGCCTTGACGGCAAACGCGTTCTTATCTTCGTCGGTGACATCTACGAAGACCTCGAACTCCTCTACCCCAGGCTCCGCCTGATCGAGGAAGGCGCCGTCGTTACGCTCGCCGGCATCGACAAGCCCGGCACGGTCCACCACGGCAAGCACGGGTACCCCATCGCCTCCGACGCGCACGTCCGCGACGTCGACACGACCATCTACAGCGCCCTCGTCGTCCCCGGCGGGTTCATGCCCGACCGCTTGCGGCGCGATGACGACGTCAAACGCATCACCCGCGAGATACACGAAGCCGGGCGCCCCATCGCCCACATCTGCCACGGCGGGTGGATCCCCATCAGCGCCGGCGTCGTCCGCGGCTACACAGTCACCAGCACGCCCGGCATCCGCGATGATCTCATCAACGCCGGCGCCGAGTGGGTCGATCGTGAGGTCGTTGTCGATCGCAACCACATTACGAGCCGAAAACCCGACGATCTGCCCGCGTTCTGCCGATCCCTTATCCGTCTTATGAGCGAGTGAACCATGCCCCGCCGGCTCTCGAACATAACTTTCCCGCGACCCCTCCTGCTGATGCTCGCGTTGATCGCGGGCGCATCGACCGGATGCGTTCGCCACAGGACCGAATCTATCAGGCTCGGCGCCGACACCCCGATCGACGCTGTGGAATCGTTCGGCGGCCTCGACGCCGATCTCGACTCCAACGCGGGCATCCCGCGCGATGAATGGCCGACTTATGTCGTCGTCGCGGAGAACGACGCCGTCATGCAGATCCCCTCCTTCCGCGGCAGGACCGACACCGTCCGAGGCACACCCCGCCGCGTCGGCGATTGGCCGACCACCGCTTCCGCACCGGCTGTCGATTCCGATGAAGGGCCCATGCTGCGCGAGATGTTCCTCGCACCGTTCCGCGCAGCGATCGACATACTCGCTCTCCCCGTCCGCGCAGCCGCAACGCGCAGCGGCAAACCATGACCGAACGCGACCGTCTCAACGAGCGCGGCCTGCCGCCCGGACGCCCGTTCAATCCCGATTTCGAAACGACGCCGCGCGCGGTCCGAGACCGGCTCGACACGGGCGAAAACGATCTTGTTCTGATCGACTGCCGACAGCCGGACGAACACGAGTTCTGCGCGATCAACGCGCCCGGCGAGATCCTCCTGCCCATGCACCTCACCGCGGCCAGACTCGCAGAACTAGAGCCTTATAAGAACCGCAAAATCATCGTATACTGCCACACCGGCCGGCGCAGCCTGTGGGTGACGCGGTTTCTTCGCGACGCCGGCTTCCGCGATGTCAAATCCATGGCCGGCGGCATCGACCTCTGGTCGATCGACATCGACCCCGGCGTGCCTAGATATTGACATACTTTCAAATAAAACTGTGGCGCCGACAACCAAGCGGCACACGCGTGACGCCCGTGCCACTCGCGCCGGCGCTCATCTCCCGGACGCGACCGCGACAGCCGCCTGGTTGAGCAGCCTGTTCGCTGCGTCCTCGGTCGGCGCCTCGGCGATCAGCCGAAGAATCGGCTCTGTGTTGCTCGCACGGACATGCACCCACGCGCGCTCGTCGGCAAGATCGACGCGGACCCCGTCGCGTCGATCCAGCCTTGCGCCCGGCCAGCGCTCGGCGACCGCGTCGAGCGCCGCCGCGACTCCGACTCCCTCCAGCGGCGCCTTGCGTTTGACGATCGCGTACGCCGGCGTCTCCGCGACAAGTTGAGAAATTTTCATCCCGCTGCGCGCCAACAGCGCCAGCGTAAGCGCCATCGCGCCCAGGCTGTCGCGGATGAGCACGACGCCGGGCCAGATCACGCCGCCGTTGCCCTCGCCGCCGAGGTCAGCGTCGAGTTCGACAACCGCGGACGCGACGTGCGCCTCCCCCACCGGCGTCCGCACCACGCGCGCCCCGCGCGACTCGGCGAGGTCGTCGATCATCCTGCTTGTCGAGAGATTGACCGCGACGATTCCGCCGCCGCCGCGCGCCGACAGCACCGCGTCAGCGGCGAACACCAGGGAGTATTCCTCGCCGATATAACAACCTTGTTCGTCGATGATCGCGAGCCGGTCCGCGTCGGGATCCTGTGCGAATCCAGCGTCGCACCCGTGTACGCGCACCGCATCACACAACCCCCCCGCACCGGACAGATTTTCCCGCGTCGGCTCGGGCGGATGCGGGAACACGCCCGACCCGTCCGCGTTGATGTGCACGAGTTGGCACCCGAGCGACTCCGCGAGAAACCGTGCGCCCGCAGCGCCCGAAGCATTGACAGAATCAACCGCGATCCGAAACCCATGCCGACGGATCTCCGCCGGATCGATCACTCTCGAAACCGCTTCCACCACCCGTCGGACGTGCAGCGCGGTCGCGGATTTATCTCCGATCAAGCCGCCGTGCATCGCTCCATTATTTCTGTTTGATGACAACTGCACAAAGATTTCGTGAAGACGCGCGGCATCCTCCGCCGCCGGCGCCCGGCCCGCGGAGGTGATCGGCTTCAGCCCGTTCCACTCGCCCGGGTTGTGGCTCGCGGTGAGCACCAACCCGCCCGCCGCGGCATGCTCGACTACCGCGACGCCGACGGTCGGCGTCGCCGCCACGCCGACATCGATCGCGTCAAAGCCGCACAATCGGATCTCATCGACCGCCACGCCGTGCAGTTCCGATCCGCCGCGACGCCCGTCGCACCCGACGACGAACCGCCCGGATTCAGCGCCGGATTCTCGCAGAAGTTCCGCGTATGCCCCGACGAATCGGCGCACGGTATCCGCGGTCATCGACTCGCCGACGATCCCCCGGCACCCGCTGACGGAGAACATCAACGGCGCCGATTCTGGCTCTGCTCCGCTCATCATCCTGCCGATGATACAAGAGACTTTCCGCCCGGATCGGCACCTATACTCCCCGGCATGTTCGAGATCAGCGTCATAACCGAGTTCTCCGCCGCTCACGCGATTTCAATCGCCGGCCGAACCGAGCCGTTGCACGGTCACAACTGGCGAGTGACCGCTGCGATCGTCGCCGACTCGCTGGACGCCGACGGGCTGGTGTGCGACTTTCATGCTGTCGAGCGGTCGCTGCGCGACATCCTCGGCCCGTTCAACAACGCGAACCTGAACGAGACCCCACCGTTCGACCAAGTAAACCCGACCGCCGAGCAAATCGCGCTGCATATCGGCGAGCGCCTCAGCGAGTTGCTCGCGGGTGCGCTGCCGGCGGGCGCCCGTGTGGGATCGGTGGAAGTGACCGAGGCGCCCGGATGCGCCGCGATCTATCGGCCGGAGCGCTCATCATGACCTCTGCCGCGACCGGCCAGCCGATGCGAATCGTCGATCCGCGTGAACTCTCGCCGCGGGAAAAAACGCTGAACCGTGAACTCTCCTGGCTCGCGTTCAACCATCGCGTGCTGGAATTAGCGCTCGACGACCGCACGCCGCTGCTCGAACGGGTGAAGTTTCTCACGATCTTTTCATCCAACCTCGACGAGTTCGTGATGAAGCGGATCGGTGGGCTGCGCCGTCAGCTCGATTCGAGCGTGCAGATCCGCTCGCTGGACGACCGCACACCCGCCGAGCAACTCTCGCTCGTGCGTTCTGTGGTGCTTGCGCACCAGACCGAGCAGGCGGCGTGCTTCGCGGAGCGCATCGTCCCCTCGCTCGCAGCCGAGGGCATCGAGATCATCGAATACGCGGGACTCAGCGGCGAGGAGCGACGGTCGGTCGAAGAATGGTGGCGCATCAGCGTGTTCCCCGTGCTCACACCGTTGGCGGTCGATCCCGGGCACCGCTTCCCGTTTCTGTCGAACCAGTCAACATCTCTGGGCGTGACGCTGCGCGCACCGGGGTCCGAGGATTATCTCTTTGCGCGTGTGAAGGTTCCGACGGTTCTGCCGGGGTGGGTGCGGGCCGACCTGCCGGGTTCGGCGCTGACGCCGCCGGGCGATTCACCGCTGCGAATCGTTAGTCTGAAGAATGTTGTCATGAACAACCTCGATCGCCTCTTCCCGGGGATGGATATCCTAGAGGTGATGCCGTTCCGCGTGACGCGCAACGCCGACCTCGAGCGTGACGAGGAGAACGCCGACGACCTTCTCGAAACCATCGAGGAAGAAATGAAACAACGGCGCTTCGCGCGGGTTGTTCGCATGGAGGTCTGGCCCGGGGCGCCGCAACGGCTGCTGTCGTTCGTGATAGACGAGCTCGAAATCGAGCCGGAGGATGTTTACGAGCGTGTCGGCCCGATGGAATACCGCGGGCTGTTCGAGATCGCGTCGCTGGACATGCCCGCGCTGCGCAACCCGTCCTGGCGCCCGGTAATGCCGCCCCGGCTCGCCGATGACGACGCCGACATCTTCGCCGTGATCCGCGAGGGCGATGTGCTCGTGCACAACCCCTACGAATCCTTCGGCGCCAGCGTCGAACGATTCATCCGGGCCGCTGCGCGCGACCCGAAAGTTCTCGCCATCAAGCAGACACTGTACCGAACCAGCGGCGACTCGCCGTTCGTCAAGGAACTTATGCGCGCCGCCGAGAACGGCAAGCAGGTCGCATGCCTCGTCGAAATCCGCGCCCGCTTCGATGAGATGAACAACGTGCAGTGGGCTCAGATGCTCGAAAAAGCCGGCGTGCACGTAGCCTACGGCGTCGTCGGGCTGAAAACTCACTGCAAGGTCTCGCTCGTAGTCCGCCAGGAACCCGACGCGCCCGGCGGCATCAGAACCTACGCTCACATCGGCACCGGAAATTATAACTCAAAAACCGCACAACTTTATACAGACATGCACCTGCTTACCTGCGACCCAGTTCTCACCGCGGACGTGATCGAGGTCTTCAACTATCTCACCGGGCGCTCGCTCAAACGCGATTACCGCCGGCTGCTCGTCGCGCCCGTCGCAATGAGGCGCAAGTTCGAGGAAATGATCGAACGCGAGATCGAGCACGCCACGGCCGGCCGGCCCGCGCGCATCTGGGCGAAGTTC
This sequence comes from uncultured Phycisphaeraceae bacterium, assembly GCA_964611775.1. Lineage (GTDB taxonomy): Bacteria > Planctomycetota > Phycisphaerae > Phycisphaerales > UBA1924 > J020. The sequence goes on from CAZTEE010000008.1 coordinate 22,014, forward strand.
AATGCATTCGGCGACTTGGACCTCGCCGATCAGCTCTACCGCGCGTCGCAGGCGGGCGTGGAGATCAGGCTCATAGTCCGGGGTTTCTGCACACTCCGTCCGAACACGCCGGTGATCGGCGAGAATATCCGCGTGCGGTCGATCGTCGGCCGATTCCTCGAACATCCCCGGCTGTTCCACTTCGCCGCGGGCGAGGCAGACCCCGCCGCGGGCGAGTGGTACATCGGTTCGGCGGACTGGATGTATCGTAATCTTAATAACCGCGTCGAGGTCGCGGCGCCGGTGCGCGACCAGCGCCTCCGCAACCGGCTGGCGGACGCGTTCGCCGCGATGCTCGCGGATCGTCGCTACGCGTGGGATCAGGACGCCGACGGCGTTTACACCAGGCTCGAACCGAACCCGGACGCCGATCCAGAAAGCGCCGAATCCCTCGGCACGTTCGAGTGGCTTATGCGCGACGCCCGCCGACGGTCCGAGTTAGAGTGAGCCTGCTCATAAACATTGAAACGGGCGTCTCGCACGTCATCAGCGCCAACGACGGCCGGGGCGCCCGTCCCACTGTTATTTACTGGATGGGTGAGACTCCCGTCCCACCAGGGAAAATTGAGAATAATCAGACCAGAAGTGTCGCCGGGTTTTCGATCATAGCCTTTACGGTGTTGAGAAATTCCGCGGCCATGGCTCCGTCGACTATGCGGTGATCGCTCGACATGGTCATCTGCATCTCGTGGCCGATGGCGATCTGATCCCCGTCGACGACCGGCTTCTTCACCGCGGCTCCGACGGCGAGGATGCAGACGTTCGGCGGGTTGATGATCGCGGTGAAATGCTCGACGCCGAACATGCCAAGGTTCGAGATGGTGAACGTCGCGTCGCTCATTTCTTCGACGCTCAGCCCCTTGCCGCGCGCTTTTTCGGCGAGTTCCTTTGTGCGCTGGCTAATGAGACGGAGGCCGGCACGGTCGGCGTGGCGGAGGGTGGCGACGACCAGGCCGCCGCCTTTTTCTGTCGGGAGCGCGATCGCGACTCCGACGTTGACTTCGGGCAGGATCTCGATCGCCGGTCCGCCGTCCGGCCCCTTCTCAACCCAGCGGCTGTTGACGAAGGGGTGCTCGTGCATCGCGAGCGCGCACGCGCGGACGAGGAAATCGTTCACGCTGAGTTTGACGCCCTGCCCGGCGAGTTGCTCGTTGAGTTGCCCGCGGAGTGAGAGCAGCGCGTCCATCCGCACGGCGACCGTGACCTGATAGTGAGGGACGGTCTGCTTGGATTCGACGAGACGTTTGGCGATCGTCCGCCGCATGTTGGAGAGAGGGACGATCTTTGATTCGAGCACCGGGCCCGGGATCGCGGTCGCAAGTCCGGCGGCTCCGATCGGACGCTTTGCGTCCTCAGCAGGTTTCGAGGACGAGCCCGCGCTACCGCCGGACTTAAGAGCTGCCTCGACATCTTTCTTCGTGATGCGGCTCGAGGGGCCGGTGCCGGAGATCGTGGAAAGGTCGACGCCTTTTTCGTCGGCGATCTTGCGCGCGAGCGGGCTGGCGAAGATGCGGCCGGCGCCGTTGCTCTCCGGCGACGGTGCGGTGGTCGCGTGGTCGGACTTGTCTCCGGTCGAGCGTTCCGCGGTCGCTGTGGTGGCGGCGGGCCTATCCGTATCAGTCTCGGAGTCGTCGTCGGACTCGGCGCTCTTGGATTTCGAAGTTGCCGTCAGACTCGAGGACGCGGCGCCCGCGGCTTCGGATACGTCCTCGCCTTCCCCCGCGAGCACGAGGATCGGCTTGCCGACCTCGACGGACTGCCCCTCCTTAATTAAGATCCTGGCGACCGTCCCATCGTCGTAGGACTGTAGTTCCATCGTGGCTTTGTCGGTCTCGATGTCGGCGAGCACGTCGCCGGCGGAGACGGTGTCGCCTTCCTTGACGTTCCACGAGATGACCGTGCCGGTCTCCATCGTGTCGGAAAGGCGGGGCATGGTGATTTCAATCGGCATGGGAGAAGTTCCTGCCAGATGAGGCTTGGTCGCAGTCGGTTAAATCATACATTCGTAGATGCGCCGATTTGTCGTCACGACACAGAGTTTCCATTGTGCGTGCCGTTGGATTTCAATGGCGTTACATCCTTCACAAGCAGGGCGTTGACCAACCGGGTGGAATCCTCAGCGGTGTCGTGGAGCCAGAAGGCGGTCGCGAATCGCCCGGCGCGTTCATCGGATCTGCCGATTGCAGGAGTGAACCACACATAGTCGCGGTGCGGGAGTGTGTACTCGGCGCCGTCGATCATGCGGATGATGACGCCGTCCGGGTGCTCGTTGATGAAGTCTCGCAACGCCTTTATGTCCATGCCGCGCCTCCGATCGGTTCTTGTTCAACCCATAATACCCAGCGTCCGCCTCACCGCGCGGACGATCTTGTCCTTGTTCGGCAGGTACGCCGCTTCGAGGTTCTTCGCGTACGGCGTCGGCACGTCGTCCGCGTTCACGCGGCGCGGCGGGGCGTCGAGCCAATCGAACGCCTGTTCGCACACCTGCGCGATCACCTCGCTCGCAACCGACGCGAACGGCCAGGACTGATCGACGATCACGATCCGGTTCGTTTTCTTCAGGCTCTCGATGATCGAAGCCGTGTCGAGCGGGCGGATCGTGCGCATGTC
>CAZTEE010000009.1:0-19731 GCA_964611775.1 uncultured Phycisphaeraceae bacterium
CCGACCTCCTCCGCCTCCTCACCAACTGGGGCGCGGTCACCATCCAGCCGTGAGACCAATTCCCGGCGCCTTGACGCTCATCCGCCCGGCTACACTGCTCGCTCATGATTCGGGCGAAAGCAAAACCGGCAACGACGGCCGGCGTCGGCGCGATGCACCTCATACCAATAGCCGCGGCGATCGCGTCCGCGCTGTTCTTATGCGTTGCCGTGTTCGCGCAGCCCACGCCGACGAATCCCGCGGGCGTCCCGCCGGCAGGGGATCAGGAACAGACCGCCGCCGACATCGAACGCGGCTGGCCGTCGCTCGAGTTGCTTCGTGCCGCTCTCGCCGCGGTCGAATCGGCGCCGGAATCGGAGGTTGGTGACCGTGCGCGCACCCTCACCGCGTATCGCGCGGCTATCGCGGACCTGGAAGCCGCCGCCCAGGCGCTCGCACAGGCCGAGGTTTTCGATTCAGATCGCGCCGAGGCGCCGCGTCGTCTCACCGTAATCCGAGAAGAACTCGCCGCGCTGACTGCGACGCCTAACGGCGAACCGCAGCCGGTGACTATTGAAGGACTAGAATCTCAACTTACGAACGTGAGAGCCGAACTAGAGCGCTGGCGCGCCGAGCGGGACGCCCTCGCCGCAGAAGCGTCCCGGCGCACGGCGAGACTGGCGGAACTTCCCGCGCTGATCACCCATCGCAATGAAATGTCTCGCTCCGCACCGGAGTCATTAACGCCTCCGGCTGACACCCACCGGCTTACTTATGAATATGCGTCGCAAGCGCAGGCGACGGCGGCGGTGCGGAAAGCACGATCAGAACTGCGCCTCTTCGAAGCAGAGCAGGCGAGTTATTCGGCTCGCACAGAGTTGCTGACTGCCCGCCGAGAACGCGCCGACCGATTGGTCGCCCGCCTGACGCGGCAGGTCGAGCAACTCGAGCAGCATGCCGCTGCGATGCGCGCCGAAGCCGCGCGAGTCCAGGCCGAGCAGACCCGCGCTCAGGCGGAGGTTCTCCCTCCAGAACTCGCCGAAGCCGCGGAGGCCGTCGCCGCGCTGGCTGATGGTCTGGAGGAACTCCAGCGTCAGATCGGCTCGGATCGGCGAGAAGCGGACGCCGCCGCCGAACGCCGAAGCCGCGTCGCAAGGCGGTTCGACGACGTGCGCGATCGCGCCCGCGACATCGAGTTCGGCCCGTGGCTGGGTGTGCAACTCCGCGCCGAACTCCGTCGACTCCCCGAAGTCGGACCGATCGCCAGGCAGTCTAGGCGGCTCGCGCAGGAGATAAATGCGGAGCGGCGGCGCGGGTTCGAAGTCGGTTCAGCGCTGCGCACGCTCAGCTCCGAGATCGATGACGAAATCCAGTTGCTGCTGGGACTAGTGGTCGACCGCGAACGCTGGCGCGATGACGGCGCAGCGATAATCCGGCAACGACTCGACATATTACGAGGATTGGACGCCGCGTCGAGCGAAAGGCTCAGCGCGCTCGTCCGGCACGACGCCGCGCTCCGAGAGACGATCGCGGTGACACGTGAGATGTCGCGGTTCATTGAGGAGCGCGTGCTGTGGGTCCGGTCCGGCGAGCCGATCGGGAAAGAATCTATTGAGCAGTTTCGTGCGGAAATCGCCGCGGGATGGGCCGTCTCGCGCGATGCACTCGCGGCTGTGCGAAGCCATTACGCCGCTCGACCGGTGCGGAACACAGCGGCAGCGCTGGTCATGCTGGTCGTGATCGTCGCCGCCAGACGATCGTGGCGAAAGTCTAAGGATCTCGCGGGTCTCGCGAGATCGTCTGGCCGTTCGGCATTGTGGCACATGCTCGGGTCGCTCACGTTCGCCATCATCGCGGCATTCGGTCCCGCGGCCCCGATCGTGTATATTGCATGGTACTTGTCATCAATCGCTGAATATTGGGCGCCGGCGTATGGCCTCACGTCGGGCGCGTATTCGGTCGCTCTGTTTGTGTTCAGCACCCGGTTCGTGACACTGATCTGCCGGGACGGTTCGGTCGGTGATCGGTATTTCAACTGGCCCGCGGACGCGCGCCGGATGATCACTCGCACTATCCGCTGGTGGTGGGCTCCGGGCGCAGCGACGCTGTTCGCGATGCGCGCCGCGGGCGCATCGGTCAGCGCTGGCGGAACGAGTGAAGCCGAGCGACTGACGCTGATGCTCTGGCTCATCGGCCTCGGCTTGATCGCGTGGAGGGTGCTCGGTCGCGAACGATCCCTCATGCGTGCGTTCTGGGGGGCGGACCGGTCCGCGTGGCTGAATCGGCTGTGGCCGATGGTGCACGGGATCATATTGCTCTCCCTCGCCGCGCTGATTGCCGTCGCGGGCGCAGGTTATGTATACACGGCGACTCGCCTGACGGACAGAGTCGGGATGACGGTCGGCGTCATTATTGCTGTAGTCATCGCTCGAGCACTACTGCGCCGATGGGCGATACTCCAGCGGCGCCGACTCGCCGTCGAACGGCTCCGCGCCGAGCAGCAACGCGACTCCGGCGACGTGGCGCGCGATCTCCCGAGCATCCCCGAGCCGGAGTCGCTCGACATCGGCTCGGTCGGGGAACAGACGATGAGGCTGTTGCGCGCGACGCTGTTCGCCGCGCTATTCGTAGGTGTGCTGGCGGTCTGGATAGATGTAGTGCCCGCGCTCGGCGTTTTCCGCGATGTGATAGTTCCGGGATTGCGGCTGACACTCGGAGATCTGGCGGGTGCGATGATCGCGATCGTTGTGACCGTCGTGCTCGCTCGCAACATGCCGGGGCTTCTCGAAGCGACAGCGCTGCGTCGGCTCCCGCTCGATCCCGGCGGGAGGTACGCGATCACATCGCTTGTGCGGTACACGATAGTGGTCGCGGGAGTCCTCGCGGGCGCCTCGGCCATGGGTTTGCGCTGGCAGCAGGTGCAATGGCTCGCCGCGGCCGCGACGGTCGGGCTGGGTTTTGGTTTGCAGGAAATATTTGCTAACTTTGTGTCTGGGTTGATTATTCTATTTGAACGCCCGGTCCGGGTCGGCGACACCGTAACGGTCGGCAACCTCACCGGAACAGTCACGCGCATTCGCATACGCGCGACTACCATCCTCGACTGGGACCGCAAAGAGATCATCATCCCGAACAAGGAATTTATTACAACTCAACTTATTAACTGGACGTTGACGGACTCGGTCCTGCGGATAATCTGCCCGGTCGGGATCGCGTACGGTTCGGACATTCAGATGGCGGAGCGGCTGCTGCTGGAAATCGCGGCGGAATCGCCGCATGTACTGGCCGAACCGATGCCCCGCGCGGTGTTCATCGGGTTCGGCGACAGCACGTTGAACTTCGAACTCCGTGTGTTCGTCGAGAGCATCGACTATTTCATATCGACTCGGCACCGCATAAACAGCGCTATCGACACGAAGTTCCGTGAGCACGGGATCGAGATCGCTTTTCCACAGCGCGACCTGCACATCCGCTCAGTATCGGACTCAATGGCGGATTCACTGGCGGCGGCGGTCGCGCGGCGCGGGAGCGCCGGCGGATGACCGCTAAGAACACATTCAATCCCGGCGGCGATCGGTTCGTCATCGGCTGGAAGGAACGAGTCGCGCTCCCGGAGTGGGGTGTCCCGCGGTTGATCGCGAAGGCCGACACAGGGGCTAGAACCAGCGCGATCGACGTGGCGCACATCGAGGAAATCACGGCCGATGTCGTTCGATTTGACATGGTCCTGTCGCGTTGGGCGCGCGGCGCCGGGCACTCGAACCATGTCACGATCGAGACACCGATCGTTCGCCGAACAATCGTCCGCAGCAGCCTCGGAGTCGAGCACGAGCGTTTGTTCGTCGGTACAGAGATCGAGATCGGCGGCGTGCGCAAGCGTATCGAAGTAGGACTTGTAAATCGGCGTAATATGCTGTGCCGGATGTTGCTCGGACGAGCGGCGCTCGAACCGGAATTTCTTGTGGATCCCGGCGCGCACCGTCTGTTGTCGCCGCCGCGACCGCGCCGTGGGGACAAGCAGAATGAGGAGTTAACATGAAGATCGCGATTCTTTCCCGGGCGCCGCGCTGCTACAGCACCCGCCGGCTCCGCGAGGCCGGGGAGGCTCGCGGGCACAAAGTACGCGTGCTAGACACTTTCTCATGCTCGATCGGGCTGGAGACCGGGGCGCCTGAGATTTACTATAAAGGCAGGCGAGTCGGGCGGTACGACGCGATCCTCCCGCGGATCGGCGCGTCGATTTCCTTCTATGGGACCGCGGTAGTCCGACAGTTCGAGCAGATGGGCGTGTACTCGCTCGCGGCTTCGCACGCGATCTCAGTGGCGCGAGATAAGTTGCGCTCGATGCAGATCCTCAGCCGGCACGACATAGGGCTCCCGGCGACCGCCTTTGTGCGCGATCGGCGCGAGATTCTGCCCGCGATAGAGCGTATCGGTGGCGCGCCCGTAATAATAAAACTGCTGGAAGGCACTCAGGGCATCGGCGTGATTCTCGCCGAAAATGTCAAGATCGCCGAGGCGATAATCGAAACGCTCCAGGGCGCACGGCAGAACGTGCTCATCCAGAAGTTCGTCGCCGAGAGCAAGGGGAGAGACGTACGCGCATTCATCGTCGGCGAGCGGGTAGTAGCGGCGATGCGTCGCACCGCGACCGGGCAGGAGTTCCGCTCGAATGTCCATCGCGGCGGCGCGACCGAGCCGCTAACGCTCGACCCGACGTATGAGCGTACGGCTGTGCATGCCGCGCAGATTCTCGGCTTGCGTGTCGCGGGTGTGGATATGCTCGAATCATCCGATGGGCCTCGGGTCATGGAGGTCAACGCGTCGCCGGGACTCGAAGGCATCGAACGGGCGACCGGCGTCGATGTGGCCGGCGAAATCATGGAGTATCTCGAGCGCCAGGCGCAGTTCCCCGAGATCGACCTACGCCAGCGATTGACGTTGGCGCGGGGCTACGGCGTGGCTGAGTTCACGGTTCAACCCGGCTCGGCGCTCGCCGACCGCACCCTCGCGGAACTCGATCTACGCAGTCGCGACGTGCTCGTGATGAGCATCACACGAACGGGCATCGTGATCCCGAACCCGCACGGCGAGCAGCGGCTTCTGGCCGGCGATGTTCTGCTGTGCTACGGCAAACTGATCACGCTTGAAGGCCTGCTCCCCGCGCCAGGACGATCGACACGACGCAAGAAGAAGGCCGCCGGCGCCCGATGAATCACGCATTCGATGAAGGCGCCTACAAATATGTCCACCGCACGAACAAGATTCACAATCGCCGGCCAGCGGATCCGTTCTGGAGAAACGCGGACGCTTGATCTGCCGATCTCGGAGACATACCACGGAGAGCCGGTCGTCACGCCGGTCCGTATAGTTCGCGCAAAGAAACCCGGTCCGAGGCTGCTCATCACGGGGGCGATCCACGGCGACGAGATCAACGGCGTCGGCGTGGTGCGTGAACTTATGTTTGATGATTCGCTGTCATTGACCGCCGGCACACTGATCTGCGTCCCGGTTGTAAACATGCCGGCCTTCGAGAGCCAGTCGCGGTACGTGCCCGACCGGCGCGATCTGAACCGATCGTTCCCGGGATCCGCGAGCGGGAGCATGGCGTCGCGGATCGCGCACACGGTGTTCACGGAACTGGTGACCAAGGCGGATTACTGCATCGACCTGCACACCGCGGCTGTACAGCGGACGAACTATCCGAACGTGCGCGCGGATTTGCGCAATGCGGGCGCGCGTAGGCTGGCGACGGCGTTCTGTTGCGAGTTGATAGTCAACGGCAAGGGGCCGGACGGTTCGCTCCGGCGCTGCGCTTGCGACGCCGGGGTTCCGACGATCATCCTCGAAGCGGGCGAGGTGTGGAAGATCGAGCCGGACGTGGTCGAGATCGGCGTGCGCGGCATCCGTAATGTAATGATCAATCTTGGCATGATCGCGGGCGAGCCGATCAAGCCGGTCTATCAGACTCGTGTCGAGAAAACGACGTGGGTGCGGGCGACGCTGGGCGGGCTGCTCTGGTTCCACGTCGCGCCGGGGGCGCTCATCGAAGCCGGCCACCCGATCGCGACGAACGCTGGAGTCTTCGGGGAGGGTCGGGCGGTGCTGATCTCGCCTTGCGACGGCGTCGTGCTGAGCATGACGACGCTGCCCGCGGTGCGCCCGGGCGAGCCGGTGTGCCACATCGCGGAACCGACACGGTCTTTGTCGAGCATCCGCCGGGCGATCGAGCGCGGGCGCGATTCATTGACTAGCAGGTTGCGCACGAATCTTGCGACGAGTCTGCATGTCACCGCTGTGGAGTGATCGACTCCGTGGCGCCGATTATTTCGAATATTACTTGCCGCCTCTGATCCAGCCCGCCCGCCTGGCGACGAGCAGCATGGCGCCGGCGAGAGCGATGCAGAAAATCCAGAACGCCGGGTACCCGAAGCGCCAGCCGAGTTCGGGCATGTTGAGCGGATGGGACGTGTCGAAGTTCATGCCGAAGACGCCCGCGACGAATGTCAGCGGGATGAAGATGGTGGCGAGCACGGTCAGCACGCGCATGGTCTCGTTGGTGCGATGGGCGACGCTGGACAGGTACACGTCGATGTAACTCTGCGCCAGTTCCCGGTAAGTCTCGGTCACGTCCGCGAGGTGCACGGCGTGGTCGTACACATCCCGTAGATACGGCGTAGTCGCGGGCGTGATGAGCGGGTGCCCGTCGCGTAGAAGGCGTGTGAGAGTTTCGCGTTGCGGCCAGATGGCCCGGCGGAAACCCATCAGTTCGCGCTTGGCATGAAAGATCGTAGTAAGAAGATCCGCGTCCGGGCGCTCGATCAGGCGGCGTTCGATCGTGTCGAGGTGCTCGCCGAAGGATTCGAGCGCGGGGAAGTACGCGTCGATGATGGCGTCCGTGACCATCGTGGCGAGGTATCCGGCGTCGCTGCTGCGGATGCGCGAGCCGTCGGTGCGGATGCGGCCTCGGAGCGGGTCGAGGCAATCGCCGGGCTTTTCCTGGAAGGTGACGACGAACCCGGGCCCGGCCCAGAGGCTGACCTGTTCCCAGTCGGGCACGTCCGGCGCCGGCATGCGGACCATGCGCACGACGACGAACAGGCTCCCATCGTAATCCTCGGACTTCGGCCGATGGCCGATGTTCACGATGTCTGCGAGTGCGAGGGGGTGGATGTTAAACACTCCAGCGAGCCGGCGTAGCAGGCTCTCGTCGCCCAGCCCCTGGACATCGATCCATGCGACTTTGCCGGGCTGGATGATCGACGCGAGGTCGTCGCTGCGGGCGTCGAAGTTCTCGGCTCCGGCCGGGTCGTAGCGCATGACACGGATGTATGTCCCGCCCGGCTTTGCGGGTAGGGCGAGCGTGCCGGGCGAAGCGCCTGTCGCCGGGCGACGCTTGCGGACAAGCCGTCGAACCCCGTGCCCGGTGTGTTCATGTTCAGTCATCGGCGAGCCTCCCGTATCCCTCAGAAGGTATCGCCGATGAACCCGGGCGGGGGAATGCCTCGGCTGCGGATACCGTCACACAAGGCGCCCGCGAACGGGTAGGATCGGCGGAGTGCCGACCCCGCGGAGGAACCACATCAAGACGTTCGACCTGGCCCCTGGGAGGATGCTCGCCGGGAAGTATGTTGTGGTCGCGCGGCTGGGCGCGGGGTGGGAAGGCGAAGTTTATAAGGTAGTAGAGAAGAAGACCGGTGCGCCCCGCGCCGCCAAACTCTTCTTCCCGCAGCGGAACGAGAGAGACCGCGCCGTTCGCGCCCATGCGCAGCGGCTGGAGCGGCTCCGGCCCTGCCCGATCGTGCTCAAATACCATCACTCCGAAGAGGTCGAAGTGGCGGGAGTATGGACGACCGCCCTCATCAGCGAATTCATTGAGGGAGAGCTGCTGGAACGGTTCATAAAGCGGCAGGCGGGCGGCCGGCTCCGGCCGTACGAGGCGCTGGTGCTGCTGCACACGATCGCGGTCGGGCTTGAGTGCGTCCACGCGATGGGCGAGTATCACGGCGATATGCACGTCGGGAACGTGCTAGTGCGGCGCGTCGGGGTCAGGTTCGATGCCCGGCTCGTCGACCTGTACGACTGGGGAAAACCGAACACCGCCAACATACGCGAGGATGTGTTCAACCTTGTGCGCATCCTCTACGACATGACCGGCGGGGCGAAGTGGTACGCGAAGCAGCCGGCGGAAGTGAAAGAGATCTGCCTGGGACTCAAGCGCACGCTGATATCGAAGAAGTTCCGATCTACGCGGTCGCTGCGGGAACACCTCGATAGTTTCGCCTGGAGTGACGGGATTTGACCGTTCATCGGCGGTTCGTGGCGCCATAAATAACCCCGCCCGGGTAGGACGGGGTTTTCACGTGATTTTGTGCTGTGCGTGTGGGGTTGCGTCAGGCGCAGTTGCCGAAGTTATTAAGCAGCAGCAGCAGGTCTACGCCGTTGACGGCGCCGTCGCCGTTGAGGTCGCCGGCGCAGACGCTGATCGCGACTTCGCTTAGGGTGATGTTGTCGAGGAGCCAGCGCGAGCGGGGGAATGTGACGGGCGGGTCCCAGCCGTCGTTCGGGTCGTCTGCCCACTCTGCGAGAAGGATGGTGCTAAGGGCCGCTGCGGCGACATCGGGTGTGTCGGAGTCGAGGGCGACGGTTGTAAGATCGGTGTACGCGATCGGCGGGGTTTGTGCAGGTCCGTCGGTGATCTGGATACCACCCGCGGGGATCGGCTGCACGAATCGGTTGAATCCTATGCCGCCGGATAGGGCCCATTGACCTCGGAAGGCGATGTTCCCGGTAGCGGCGTCCGCGAGTTCGACAATGTTGCCGCTCGAGCCGATGTTCCACGGGCAGTTTTCGTGGGGACGGGGACTGACGAGCGAGCCTTTGGCGTTGGTTCGGCGGTTGAGAACGGCGATTGTTGTGATTGGATTAATCGTCCCGGTCAGCGTCCCGTTTCGTGGATCAAAGAGTGCTGGCGCGATCGAGTTGTCGAGCGAATCGACATTTGTGACCCGGTTGAAACAATAGTTTTCGATGGGGTCCGCGGCTTGCGCGGGAGAGATCGCGGTGCACGGCGACAACGCCGCGCATCTAAGCAGGAGGCGGGGGGGCTTCTTCATGGTCTGTCTCCGTGGCCGGGCCGAGAGGGGACGAGGAGTGTGCCTCAATATGAGTCAGGATAGTGAGGAAACTGGAAAATCACAATAATAATCCGGCCGGGACTGGAATACGATACCGATATAAGGTTTATGGTCGGATCAGACGTCGCCGGGAACGGACTGGAGGTCGTTCAGGCGGTCCGCCAGTTCGGCGGCGCCGGCCTGACGGAGCGCTGCGATGCAGGCACGCACGGCGGCGACAGCGCGTGTATCGCCCGCTGCGACGCGGGGCCGGAGGAGTTCGACTGCGTCGTCGATAAGCGCCTCGGCTTCGTCCGCCGCGGTGTCGTGGATCGCTGCGGCGAGCGCCGATGAAACTTGCGCGATCGCGGTCACGCTGCGTGGTGTGGCGGCACGACGGAGCGAGAGTGCCTCGCGCAGCGGGGGCGCAGCGTTGGTGCGCTCGCCGCGCATCAGGTGAGTGCGGCCGAGTATTGTCAGGGCATCCCCGATGAGCGGGTGGCCGGCGGGCAGCGTCTCGCGTCGGATGTCGAGAGCGCGGTTTATAAGATAAAGCGCGTCGTCCGTCGCGCCCTGCGCGGCTCGGCTGCGGGCGAGTTCGTAGATCGCTGTCGCGGTGGACGCGTTGTTCTCGCCGAGTCGCCGGGTGTAGATATCGGCGGCGCGGCGGAGAAGAGGCTCGGCGTCGGCGGGGGCTCCGAGTTCGATCAGGCACTCCGACAGGTTTGTAAGAACCGCTCCGACACGATGGTCGTCGGCGCCCCGGATGGATTCGATCAATGCAAGTGATTCACGGAAGTACGGCTCGGCGCTGGCCGGCTCGCCGCGGCTGAGGTGGAACGCGCCGAGGTTGTTAAGACTGGCCGCGATCGGCTCCTGTGCCGGGGTGTCGCCGGTGAGGAGCAGGCGGCGGATGCGGAGGGCTTCGCGGTAATGGCGTTCGGATTCTTCGTCGCGGCCGAGCCGGTCCAGGCAAGCGGCGAGATGGTTCGTGGTGTCGGCGGTTTCGAGGGACTCGGCGCCGAAGAGGGAGAGACGCATCGCGAGCGCCTCACGGTAGAGGGGTTCGGCGTCTGTGTACTCGCCCTTCCACCACAATGTCGCTGCAAGACTGTGGATGGATTCGGCGAGGGCGGGGTCGGCGCCGCGATGGACCCGGCGGAGGATTTCAACGGCGGCGCGGTGCTGACGCTCGGCTTTCTCAAACAGGCGGAGTTGCAGATAATTCCTGCCTACGAAGGAGTGGACCGAGGCGGCGACCTCGGGCCGGCCGGGCGGGTCGGACGCGAGGCGGTTCGCGTGCGCGTCGTTCTGCTGTTCTAGCGTCAGCGTCTGATTGAAGTAACCGCTGTCGGGCGAGAGCTGCGCGAGCGTCTGGCTGAGCCAGTCGGTGGTCTGCTGCTGGAGTTGGGCGTGGTCTAGCCGGGCGCGGGAGGCGCGGACTATGTTCACCGTCGCGAGTATCGAGATTATAAGAACGAGCGACAGCGCCACAGCGCCGACACGCGCAGCGAGCCGGTTCCGCCGGAGCCAGCGCACCGCCTTGACCGCTGGGCCAACGCGGCGAGCGTGGACCGGCTCGTCGCGCACGCACCGGCGCAGGTCGGCGGCTAGTTCGCCCGCGGACGCGTAGCGGCGCTGAGGATCCTTTTCGAGCGATTTGAGCAGCACGGCGTCGGCGTCACGGCTGACGCCCGGGCGGATGGACGACGGCGCCGGGGGGTCGATCTCTTCGATCCGGCGGAGGATGTCCGAGAGCGTGCCGTCCATCGCGCACGGCAGGCGCCCGGTGATGAGTTCATAGGCGATCGCGCCGAGGGAATAGACATCGGTGCGGACGCTGATCTGGTCGGCCCGGCCGCGGGATTGCTCGGGGGGCATGAAGGCGAGTGTGCCGAGGATCTGTCCGGGTTCTGAGAGTGAGGCGTCGAGCGCGATCCCGCCCACGGCGCCGGCGGACGCGCCGGTGACGGGGTCGATGTCCTTGGCGAGGCCGAAGTCGAGCAGGCGCGGCTCGCCGCGCGAGTCGATGATAATGTTAGAAGGTTTGAGGTCGCGGTGGAGCACGCCGCGCTGGTGCGCGTAGTCGGCGGCGTCGGCGATGCGGGCGACCAGGTCGAGCGCGTCGCGCAGGTCGCACACGCCCGGTTTGATCGCGTCGTCGAGGGGGACCCCGTCGACGAATTCCATTACATAAAACCAGCGTCGGCGATGGACACCGGAGTCGATGATGGAGACGACGCCGGGATGCTGTAGGCGGGCGATGAGTTCGACCTCGCGTTCGAAACGTCGGCGGCCGGCCTCGGTGGCGGCGGCGGCGCCGAGCATGAACTTGATCGCCACGCGCCGCCCGGTGGATTGCTGGTACGCCTCGTAGACGATGCCCATCCCGCCGCGGCCGAGCACGTCGATGAGGTCGTAGCCTTCGATCTCGGGGAGGTCGGCCCAGGGGTCTCCGGAACTGTCGGCGCCTGGGTTCGGGCCGATCGTCTCGGACGCGCTGAGCCGGTCCGACCTGCTGAACCGGACGGCGGACTCGCGCGCGATCTTGCCGATGACCTCTGCGCGGACGCGGGCGGGATCGGGCAGATCCGCGGTCGCGAGGACATCGTCGATCGAGACGCGCTCGCCGGACTTCCTGCGCTCGAAGAATTGCGAGACAACACCGGCGACAGTGATGTCGGTCGGACGATCCATAAGCCCCCCGCGGAACGTCGGTTCCGCTGGCAGGTATGGTACCCTGCCGGACTCTGCTCGTATCCCTAGTCGCCGTGGACACATCGAACGACATGCCGGGCGTCGAGAGCGTCGAGTCGCTGTGCGTCAAGGCGTCGGCGGGAGATCTTGACGCGGCGGAACGGCTGCTCTGGATTCATCACACGAGGCTGATGACGTACGCGGCGCGGAAGATCGGCGTCGATTGGCAGGGGAAGATCGAACCCGAGGATCTGCTCCAGGAGGCTTACATCGACGTGATCCGCGGGATCAAGGGTTTCGAGGCCCGTGACGCGGAGGGGTTCTATCAGTGGGTCGCGCGGATCGTGGATCATAAGTTCATCGATCAGGTCCGTCGGCAGCGCCGATCGAAGCGCGACTCGGCTCGTGAGGTTGGCGCTGGTCGTGAGGCGCTGCTGGACCGCCTGGCCGACGGCGGTCCGACGCCGAGCCGGATCATCCGCCGCGCTGACGCCGAGGCGGCGATGCTGGCGTGCATCGCGGGCCTGCCGGACGAGCAGCGGGAGATCCTGACCCGGCACTATTTCAGGCAGGAGCCGTACGCTCGGATCGCTGAGAGTCTGGGTAAGCACGAGGACGCGGTCCGGCGGGCGTGTGGGCGCGCGGTCGAGCGTGTGCGGGATCGCATGGGGCGTGCGTCGTGGTATCTCAGCCGGGGTTCGTGAAAGTTTGGTTTTTTTCGGGAACTGCGCGCCGGAACGCGGCCTGATTGACGCTGTATGTGATAGAGAGAGTGTGCCCGCGGCGGATGTACGGGGCTGGCCCGCCGCGGGCTGAGATTATCTCGCTCGGGGTCGATGCGGAGGGGCTTCGACCCCGTCACCGCCGCCGGCCCGCCGGTACGATCCTCGGATGAGTTCTGATCATCTGAACCGGGATCAACCGACGGGCCGGCGGCGTGTGCTTTTGCATGTGGTGATGAGTTTCAGTCTGATAATCACCGTGCAACTTGCGGCGAGCGGTTGTGCGGGTGGCGGGCGTCGGCACTTGGGCGGTGACGCCGGTCGCTGGCCGGACGAACTCGTGCTGACGTCGGAGCGGTCGGGATTTCGCGCGACGGAGACTCACGCCGAGGTATTGGCGGTGCTGGACGAACTCGCCGCCCGGTCGCCGCTGGCCAGGCGTGCGACGCTGGGGGTGACGAATGAGGGGCGGGAGATACCACTGCTGATAGTCGCGGACCCGCCCGTCGCCACACCCGCCGAGGCGCACACAGACGGACGGCTAGTCGTCTACCTCCAGGCGAACATCCACGGCGGTGAAGTATGCGGCAAGCCCGCGTACCTGCAACTGGCCCGCGAGATTCTTTTGGACCCGAAGTCGTCCGACCGCCGGCTGCTCGACGATCTTGTTCTTATCTTTGGGCCGATCTACAACGCCGACGGGAACGACCGCATCGCGCCCGGCAACCGCGGGCCGGCGCAGAACGGGCCGGAACTGGGGATGGGCGTGCGGTCCAACGCGCAGGGCCTCGACCTGAACCGGGACCACCTGAAACTCGCCAGCCCGGAGGCGGTCGCGCTCGTCAGGTTTCTGAATGAATGGGATCCGCATCTCACGATCGACGCGCACACGACCGACGGATCGCGGCATCAGTTCGCGCTCACATACGCGGCGCCTCAGAACCCGTCGGGGCATCCCGGGCCGATCCTGCTTACACGCGACGCGATGCTGCCCGAAGTTACCCGCCGGCTGCAACGGCGGACCGGGCTTCGCACTTTTTTCTACGGCAACTTCGATCGTGAGATGACCATGTGGGCGACGTATTCGCACGAGCCGCGATTCGCCACGCCGTACCGCGGGCTGCGGAATCGGATGTCGGTGCTGTCCGAGGCGTACGCGTACGACACTTACGAGGAAAGAATCGTGTCGACACGGGAGTTTGCGCGTGAGTGCCTGCGCTGGGCCGCGGAGAACCGCGAGAACATCGCCGAGACGATCGCTCGGGCCGATCGGGAGACTATCGACGCGCCCAAGGGGCAGTCGGGCGAACTCGTCGGAGTGAGATACCGGATGATCGCGTATGACGAGCCGGTCGTGATCCCGGCGCTGATGGCGAACGTGCGGGACGCCCGTTCCACAGGGGGAGTTGCGACGAACGGGCGGGACGACCGTTCCACGGATTACACGCCGCGAGATGTTACTGTCATGCATATGGGCTGGTTCGAGCCGACGCTGCGCGTGACGCGACCGTTCGCGTATGTGCTTCCGCCGGAGGCGCGGGGTGTGATCGAGAAACTGATCCAGCACGGTGTGCGCATCGAGCGTGTCGATAATGACACAGCGTTCGATGCGGAGGTTTACACCGTGATCGGGCTGACACGGGCCGAGCGTGAGTTCCAGCAGCGTCGGATCGTGCGGGTCGATGCCGAGGCGCATCGGCGCCGGGCGGCGGTCCCCGCGGGTTCGTGGGTTGTTCCGATGGATCAGCCGTTGGCGAACCTCGTGATATATTTATTAGAACCGGCGTCGGACGACGGCCTGGCGGCGTGGGGTTTCTACGACGATTGGCTCGGCGAGGGGGCGAGGCTGCCGGTGCTGCGCGCTATGCAGCCGCGGGATTCGTGGACAGCTGCGAGCCGTTGAGCGGGGCGTACGTTCAGGTCGCGACGTGCTGCGCGGGCGACGATTCAATCGCCGCGTCGGCGTCGCGCCAGCGCTGCGCGATCTGGCCGAGGGCGGCGTCGAGCCGATCGCGCGCGTCGCTGTCGAGCGGGCGCCGATCCGCGGGCTTGTACCCCTCGATCCTGGCGAGGTAATCGCGGAGCCGGGCTCCGTATTCATCGGTCCAGCGCAGGCCGAGAGTGTCATATATCGAGCGCACGACACGGAGGGGGTCCGCGACGAGGTCTTCGTAGCGGACCTCGCACACGCCGCGCCACTGCCGCGCGTCGGCGTCGGCGTAGAAACGAGACTCCATGCCGTGGTAGAGGGACGGGAAGCGGTCCGAGTAGGCGTCGCCGGGTGTCGGGTCTTGCAACTGAAAGAGCGCGTGCGCGGTTTTTTCGATATTAATATTTGAACGGTAGACTTCCGCGGGGTCGCGGCGGATGTGGACGAACCGCGCGCCGGGGTACATCGAGGAGAGCAGCGCGAGCCGGCCCGTGTTGTGCGGGCTTTTGAGCAGCGGCACACGACGCGACACGATGCAGAGTGAGCGGATGAACCGCCCGTGAGCAGTAATGAATGTCTCGCGTTCACGGTCGGTCATCTGGTCGGGAAAACAGAACCGGTCGTACCGCGCGTGCATGCGGGGCAGTCGGAAGGACCAGTCGGGCGACACGCCGGACATGTTCGCGACGGCGAACTCTTCCTCGGCGGGTTCAGACAGGCCGAACGCCACGGCGTCCATGGGCCGACGCCACGGCGCGAACAGAGAGAAGATCGGCCTGAGCAGCCAGCCGGACAGGAGGAAGCCGTGCGGGTTGAGGACTTGCCATGCGGTCGGGGCGACGAACTCGCGGTCGAGCGCGAGCATGTTATGAAGGTGGGTGGTTCCGGAACGGTGCGCGCCGAGTATGAAGACCGGGGGGGGGACAGATCGGCGCCGCGCGATTAGGGGCAAAATGACGCGTTCTGGCATAGAGATGATGGTGTTGATCGCGGACAGCGCGAGGGTGACGACAAGGCGGAGGATGTAGGCGCCGCCGACCGCGAAACGGGCGCGGGCGAGTTCGCGCAGCCAGATGTCGAGCGGTGCGAGAGCGCCCATCGTGGCGAAGGGGTATGAGCGGAGAAACGACGGGTTGATCTTCATTGCTGAGCGTTCGCGCGGCGCCGATCGCGCGACGAGCGGTGCGAGCGCGATCATGCCGACTACCAAGGCTGCGATCAGCGTGGGCGCGGGAAGGAGCATGCGGTCTATCGTGAGCAGCGGCGCGAGCGCGGCGTCGCCGGCGTCATGGAGGACTGGCGCTTTGCGGATGAATCGTTCGGCTGTGTAGGCGCCGGCGAGGAGCGATGCTCCGAGCACGAGGTCGCCGGTGATGAAGCGGAGTTGCGCCGAGATCACGGCGAGCAGCCCGAGAGTTACGGCTGCCTGGTGCGCGTCGCCGCGCGCGGACGGATCCGCGTAGAAGAGATGGAACGCGGCGCACACGGCGCCGGCGAATGTCGCCGCGATGTTGGGGCCGACACGTTCGCGGGCTGTCCCGGCGATGAAACCCGCGTAAACGACCGCTGCGGCGACGGCGAGCGGGAAGCCGGCGAGCGATTCAAACACGGTAGCGAACCATCGGCCGGGGTCCGGCGTGCGCAGCGTCGCGCCGCCGACCGTTACGGCGAGGGATGTTTGTAAGAGGAGTGCGCCCGCACCGACGCCGACGCCGATCTTCGCGTGTCGCCGCCAGTTTGCTCCGATCGCCAGGCCGAAGTCGGCAGGCTCGCGTCCGCTGCGCCGCATCACCGCGAGCGAGCCGGCGAGCAGCAGCAGCCCGGCGATCGATCGGCCCGACCGCGGCGATCTCATGTCCAGGCCCAGCCCGATGGTCCACGATGTGAGTTGCACCGTGCCGGCAAGGGCGAGCACGAACGCGGCCCAGCACAACAGGCGGAGAATGGGCGGCGCGCACAGGTCGCTCCAAATCGCAATGTCTGATTTTTTCTTTGTGCGGGTCACGGTCGTCGTCACGGTACACGATCAACCGCGATCGGCGGTGCGCGAGGATCAGCGCGGGTCGGGCGTGCGCTGCGTGGGCGTGAGCGCATCTGCGACGGGGTCTTGCTGCTGCACCAGCGGTCGTGGAATGAGCTCGATCGGTGCGTCGTCAGCGGCAAGCGCCAGCCCGAGTGAGCCGTTGCCCGTGACGGTTACAACCCAGCGGCCGGGTCCGAGGCTGCGATAGACGGCCTTGCCGATGCCGGTCGGGCGCTGGTCCCAGTCGATGTCGGCGATAACGGGGTCTATGACAAGTGCGCTGTCGGGCGGCGTGAACGAGTCGAAGATCCGCCTGATCCAAAGCCGACCGTCGAGGACGGCGTAATCGACGTAGATCTCCGCGGAGGGGTTGAAAGGCGTGGGGATCCGTCGGAGCACGCCGTCGGCGTTGCGGACGACGACGGAGAGAGCGCCGTCGGTGACGACAAGTTCGGTCACAGCGGTGCGGCGGAGGACGGTTTCGTGGCGTGTGAGTAGCGCTGAGTGATCGGTGCGGAGCAGGTCGAGTTGGGATTCAAGCCGGGCGCGCTCGGCGGTCAGGCGCGTCGTCGTGGTTTCTGAGCGGACGATACGATTGACGCCGACCCATCCGGTCGCAGCGAGAGTAATAAATCCGATCAGGGCGAAAGCCTTGGCAATATTCATGCGGTGCTCCGTACTGACTGAATATCGGCAGGCTATTCAATAGTTGTGCACAAGGGCGATTGCGGGGTGTTAGACTTATTTTTTTGCGTATTGCGTCGAAAATCCGATGAAGAATGAGGTTCGTAACGAAGTTCAGGTGTGGTCCAGGCATAGGATTGTCCGGGAGTGACCGACATTGGTGCTTATGGAGCAGCCGATCGCTGAAGGGCTGACCGAGGCGGTGGCGGTGTTCGACGGCGAACTCGCCCGCCCGAACGTCGTTGTCGCCGAGTCCGGCGTCGCGGCGATCGTGTCAGTCCGAAGCCCGGCGAAGGAATCCCCGAATGAGGACGCGGCGGCGGTGATCCCGATCGCGGGCGGCGGGGTGGCGATCGCGGTCGCCGACGGTTGCGGCGGGCACTCAGCTGGCGAACAGGCGGCCCGCATCGCCATCGAAACATTGTATGAAAGATTATGTGCACGTGACGGCGCCGACAACGGAGCGCGCGAGGCGGTGATCGACGCGTTCGACGAGGCCAACCGGCGGATCGCTGCGCTTGGACTCGGTGCGGGAACAACGCTCGCGGTCGCGCTCATAAGTCACGGCGAGGTCCGCGCGTTCCACGCGGGGGATTCCGAGGTGCTCGTCACGGGGCAGCGCGGGAAGATAAAACTCCAGACGCTCGCGCACGCGCCGGTGGCGTACGGGGTCGAGTCGGGGTATCTCGACGAGCATGCCGCAATGCACCACGAGGATCGCGCGCTCATATCGAATCTATTAGGATCGCCGGAGATGCGCATCGAGATGAGCAGCGCGACGCCGCTCTCGACCAGAGATACGGTTCTCGTCGCGTCCGACGGTGTGACTGATAATCTCTGGGAGCGTGAGATGATCGAGTGCGTGCGCAGCGGGCCGATCGAGGAAGCGGCGTCCCGGCTCGCCGACGCGTGCCTGTCGCGAATGAAGACCCCGGGCGCCGGCGAACCGAGCAAGCCGGATGATCTTACATTTGTGCTGTACCGCCGCGCGAATCAGTGACAGCGGTAATGTCGGGAACTCTCGCTGTCATGCGCGGCGATATGGCGCGTGCATGAATTCCTGCCAGTTGCCCTCGTCGTCGAGCAGCTGCGATCGCAGCGCCCGATCGTCGCCGCGGATTTCTATGACATCACGGTATCGCGCCGTCTTTGTCGGATCGCTGAAGTGCGGGCCGGTGGTGTCGAGCGTCAGGACTTCTCCGGCGTTGTCCAGCGTGCCTTCATAAATGAACATCTGTGTCATTGGCGAACCGACCCACGAGCCGACAAACCGCTTCTGCTGAGGGTCGTATCCGAGGATCATAACATAGGACATTGTCCCGCCGTCGGGTGTGTTGCCCGTTCCTTCGGCGATGATCCAGAGATCGCCGAGTGATCGGACGGTCTCGCGGCCGTGCATCTCGACTGGTTCGGCGCCGTGCTCGATCGCACACTTGCTGGTGCAAGACCAGTCGCCGAGTAGTTTGTGCAGCCAGCGATGCTCTTCGTGTGGTTCGATGTTCATCATCACGCCTCCCCTTGAGCAGAGTATAACCAGAGAATAACCAGAGTACAGAAATCGGATAGATAGCACGCGATCCCAAGCCGCCCCGGCTGAGATTCACAGAACAAAGACAAATAATAGCCCCGGTTGGATTCGAACCAACGACCGCACCGATTATGAGTCGGGCGCTCTACCGCTGAGCTACGGGGCCGATCTGCTGATGGTACAGCGCGCGTCCGAGCGGGTCGATCCGGCGGATCGGGATTAAGGTGAATGTGTCGGTGGGGCGGTCGGGCCGCCGGGTCACTTGATGAAGAGCATCTCGCGGTATGTCGGGAGCGGCCAGAGGTCGTCGGCGATGTGTGTTTCCAGCCGATCCGAGAGTTCGCGCACGTCGTCCATCGCGGGGCGGACTATGGTCTGCATCGCGGTCGCGTGAGCCGCGGGTTCGTCGGCGTGGTTCGCTTCTACTACGCGCTCTTCGAGGGTTCGCAGCGCGTCGAGGAACCGGCCGAAGAGTTCGACGTAGTCGTCGAAGCGGGCGCGGAGTTCGGGGCACTCGCGGTCGATGGCTTCGGTGGCGCCGATCGTTTCGGCGAGGGTTTGCTGGTTGCGGGTCGCGGCGGGGAGGATGAAGCGTCGGCACATGCTGGCGAGCGTGTTCGCTTCGATCTCGACTTGTTTACTGAATTGTTCGAGGAAGATCACCCGGCGGGCTTCGAGTTCTGCCCGGCTGAGGACTGAGAAACGTTCGAACGCGGCGATTGCGTCCGGGTGTGTGAGGAGCGGGAGGGCCTCGGCGGTGGTGTGGAGGTTGGGTAGGCCGCGACGTTGGGCTTCGGCGTGCCAGGCGGGCGTGTAGTTGTCGCCGTCGAACACGACGCGTTTGTGCGCTGTGATGATCGAACGAAGGATCGGCTTGAGCGCTGCTTCGAGGGCGTCGGGGTTGGAGTCGGCGCCGAGCTTTGTGTCGAGTTCGTCGGCGAGATCGGCGAGGGATTCGGCGACGATGGTGTTGAGGACCGTGTTAGGCCAGGCGACGCTGCGGCTGGCGCCGACGGCGCGGAACTCGAACTTGTTGCCGGTGAAGGCGAACG
>CAZTEE010000009.1:19741-22133 GCA_964611775.1 uncultured Phycisphaeraceae bacterium
ACGGGCTGGTGCGGTTGCGGTCGCCGGCGTGTCGCGGGATTTGTGGGAGTGTGCGGGCGCCGAGGTCCAGGCTGGCGCGGGTGCGGGTGTTGGTTGCTTCGCCGGATTCGAGTTGTTCGAGGATGTCCGAGAGCATCTCGCCGAGATATATGGAGATGATGGCTGGCGGGGCTTCGTTGGCGCCGAGACGGTGGTCGTTGCCGGCGCTGGCGACGCTGGCGCGGAGGAGGCCGGCGTGGCGGTCTACGGCGCGGATCACGGCGCAGAGGAATGTAATAAACTGTAGGTTCGAGTGCGTCTCCTCGCGCGGGTCGAGGAGGTTTGCGCCGGTGTCCGTGGCGAGCGACCAGTTGTTGTGTTTGCCCGAGCCGTTGACGCCGGCGAAGGGTTTTTCGTGGAGCAGGCAGTGCAAGCCGTGACGGGGGGCGATCCGGCGCAGCGCTTCCATCACGAGCATCTGGTGATCGACGGCGATGTTGGCCGTTTCATACTCCGCGGCGATCTCGTACTGACCGGGTGCGACCTCGTTGTGGCGGGTGCGTTTGGCGCCGAGGATCGTTCGGCCGCAGAGCATGAGGTCCGGGCGTAAGAAGTAGAAGCGTCGGTCGATGAGGAAGTATTCCTGCTCGGCGCCGACGGTCGGCGTGACGCGGGTGGCGCCGTCGGGGTTGCCGAAGTGCTTGAGTATGCGGAGCGACTGCTCGCTGAGTGCTTCGACGGAGCGTAGCAGCGGAGTTTTCTTGTCGAGTGCTTCGCCGGTCCAGGAGACGAAGACGGTGGGGATGCAGAGCGTGACGTTGCCGGCGGTTCGGGTGAGGAAGACGGGGCTGGTGGCGTCCCAAGCGGTGTAGCCGCGGGCTTCGAAGGTTGCGCGCATCCCGCCGGAGGGGAACGAGGAGGCGTCGGGTTCGCCTTGGACGAGTTGCGAGCCGGAGAACTGGACCACGGCGCCGCCGAGCCCGTCGGGGTGCATAAAGGAGTCGTGCTTCTCGGCGGTCAGGCCGGTGAGCGGCTGGAACCAGTGCGTGTAGTGGGTGGCGCCGCGCTCGTTGGCCCAGTCTTTCATCGCGTTTGCGATGGTGTCTGCGGCGGCGTGGTCGAGTGGATCGCCGTAGCGGATGGTGCGCTGGAGCGAGCGGAAGACATCTTTGGGGAGGCGTTGGCGCATGGCGCGTTCGCCGAAGACATCGACGCCGAAGATGGATTCGATGTCGGCGCGAGCGTTGTTCACGCCGATGTGCTCCTCGGGTGTTTCGGCGATGCGTGCGACGGCGGTGTGACGTTGGGTGACGGCCGCGACTGCGGCGCTGTCGGTGCTCATGGACGCTCCTCGGCGGGCCGGGATTGGGTCGAGCCACGTGCATCCCGCCCGTGGCTGACATGCCGGCGTTCGGGGTCATTGTCGCGTGCGGCGCACGCCTTGCAACTTGAATAATCAGTCGGCGTTCTGGAGGCCGGACGAGAGGGAGCGGACGAACGACGCAGCCTCGGCGATCGGGTCTGTGTTTGTGTCGAGTGCGGCCTCGATCCGGCGTACTAGGGCCGATCCGACGATGGCGGCCTCGGCGTGGGCGACGACAGATCGGACGTGGTCGGCGGTCGAGACGCCGAAGCCGCAGGCGATCGGCAGGTCGGTCAGACCGCGGAGCGTCTCTACCCGGCGAGCGATGTCGGGCGCATCGGCGCGTTCGCCAGTGATGCCGGCACGGGCGAGGAGATAGATGAAGCCGGTGCAGGCGTCGGCGATGCGGCGGGCGCGGTCCGGCTGGGTCTGCGGGCCGATGAGCAGGCTGAGGGTCAGGCCGACGTCGTCGGCGGCTTGTCGGATGGGATGGATGAACTCGACGGGGGCGTCGGGGACGATCAGGCCGTCGAGGCCGGCGTCGGCGGCCCGGGACGCGAACTCGCCCGGGCTGAATCTGTGAACGATCGAGACACTGACCATCGCCACGAGCGGGATCGAGACGTTAGCTCGGGCGGCGCGGATCGCGTCGAAGACTCCCGCGGGTGTGACGCCGGTTTGGAGGGCTTTGTGCATCGCGGCGGCGATGACGGGGCCGTCGGCGATGGGGTCGCTGAACGGGACGCCGATCTCGATCATCGTGGCGCCGGCGTTTTCGAGCGCCGCGAGCAAACCGCCGAGCCGGTCAAGCGTGGGGCGACCGGCGACGACGAAGGGCGCCAGGCCGCGACGGTCCGCGGCGCGCATGGACGCGAACGACTCGACAATCCGATTCGTCAGCGGCGTCACGGCTTGACGCCTTTGACGCGGTCGCGGTCGGTGTACTTGGTCAACGCGGCGGCGAGGTCCACGCCCGCGACGTTCGCCAGCGTCGTAAGCCAGGCGAGCACGTCGGCGAACTCTTCCGCGAGGTTGGCCTGCTGCTCGGGA
>CAZTEE010000010.1:0-14343 GCA_964611775.1 uncultured Phycisphaeraceae bacterium
GGCGTCGCGGACGTGCTGCGCGACGAGGGGTACATCAAGGGCTACGATGTCATCGACGACGGGCGTCAGGGGATCATCCGCGTCGAACTGAAATACGGCCCGCGCGGCGAGACCGTCCTCAATTCCCTACGCCGGGTCAGCAAGCCAGGCCGACGGGTATACGCCAAAGTCGACGAACTCAAACGGCCCAGGCAAGGTCTGGGCGTGTCGATCGTCTCGACATCGCTCGGAGTGATGTCCGACCGTAAAGCCCGCGAGGTCCGCGCCGGCGGGGAACTCCTCGCCGAGGTGGAATGACCGCTTCCTGCGCCGCGACCGCCGCATGATCGAGATCGAGGAGCCAGTCTTAATGTCCCGCATCGGAAAACAACCCGTCGCAGTCCCCGCCAAGGTGAAGGTCTCCATCGCCGACGGCGTGGTCACCGCCGAAGCCGGCGGCAAGACGCTGTCTCTCAGCGTTCGGCCCGAGGTCGTCGTGCGCTGGGACGAGGGCGAGAAGCACCTCGTCGTCTCGATCGCCCCCGGCTTCGAGGAGGACCGCCTGGCCCGAGCGATGTGGGGCACGACCCGCGCGCTGCTCACCAACATGATGCTCGGCCTGACCGCCGGCTACGAGAAGAAACTCGAAGTCGTCGGCGTCGGCTGGGCGGCGTCCGTCGCGGGGCAGGCGCTCGAACTGAAGGTCGGCTTCGCAAGCCCGGTCCGCGTCCCGATCCCCGCGGGGGTCGATGTGAAAGTCGAGCGAAGCATCATCACGATCAAAGGCGTGGACAAGCAGGTGGTGGGGGAGTTCGCCTCGACCGTGCGGTCCAAGCGCAAGCCCGAGCCTTACAACGGCAAAGGGATCAAGTACACCACCGAGGTCATCCGCCGAAAGAGCGGCAAGAAGTTCGGCTCGTAAGCCGCGACGCGGGAGCGTTCAGATATGGACAGGAACAAAGCAAAGTGGGATCGGCATTCGCGGCGTCACCGGCGTGTGCGCGGCAAGGCTGCGGGCACGCCCGATCGGCCCCGGCTGTGCGTGTACCGCTCGCTGAACCACATCTACGCGCAGGTGATCGACGACCTGGCGGGCCGGACTCTGGCGTCGGCGTCGACGCGGGACAAGGGTTTCGCGGGCGCCGCCGGGACGGGCAACGCCGCCGCCGCCGCGATGGTCGGGCAGGCCGTCGCCGAGCGCGCCAAAGCCGCGGGCGTGTCGAAGGTCGTCTTCGATCGCGGCGGGTTCATGTACCACGGCCGCGTCAAGGCGCTGGCCGACGGCGCCCGCAAGGGCGGGCTGGAATTCTGATCCGACACACGCCGCCGACCCCGGCTGCGATTCTTTTAAACGAGCACGACACATGGCTGAACTGATCGACGACAAAACAAACCTCGAAAGCACGACCGTCGGGGTCTTCCGAACCGCCGCGACCGTCAAGGGCGGGCGTCGGTTTTCGTTCTCCTCGCTGGTCGTCGCGGGCAACCGTCGCGGGGAGATCGGCATCGGCTACGGCAAAGCCAACCAGGTGCCACCCGCGATCGAAAAAGCCCAGAAGGAAGCCAAGAAGACGCTCCGCCGGGTAAACCTCCAGGAGGGGACCATCCCCCACGAGGTCAACGGCCGCTACGGCGCTTCGAAGGTCCGACTGCTGCCCGCGTCGCCCGGGACGGGCGTGATCGCCGGCGGCGCGGTCCGCGCGGTCCTCGAGATGGCGGGCGTGACGGACTGTCTGACGAAGTGCTACGGCTCCACTAACAAGCAGAACGTTGTCAAGGCGACGCTCGAAGCGCTCTCGAAACTCCGCACCAAGGACGAGATCGCCGCGGTTCGAGGTGTGGCGATCGGCGCGAGCGAAGTCGACGAACGCCTGAGCCGATCGGCCCGCGTCTCCGGCTCGAATAAACCCGCGTCGGATTCGGACAGCGCCGAAGTCGCCGCCACCGCAGACAACGCCTGATACAAGCATCACCAGGCCGGCGAGATCCGCGCGGCCCGTCACGAAGGAACGTTCCCGCCATGATGATCCATGAAATAACAGCCCAGGCCGGCAAGCACCGCCAGCGCAAGCGCGTCGGTCGCGGTCGCGGCAGCGGCCACGGCAAGACCTCGGGTCGCGGCCACAAAGGCGACGGCAGCCGCTCCGGCTCGTTCAAACGCCCGCAGTTCGAAGGCGGCGGCATCCCGTACTTCCGCCGGATCCCCCAGCGCGGCTTCACCAACACCGCTTTCCGCACCAACTTCTGGATCGTCAACCTCGGCGACATCCTCAGCCATCCCGCGTTCTCCGCGGGCGGCGAGGTCACCCGCGACGCCCTCATCGACGCGGGCCTGATCCGCGACCGCACACGCCCGCTCAAGGTGCTCGGCGACCTCAAGAACCACGCCGGCGAGACGATCGAAAAAGTCGGCGTTGCGCTCAATATCACCGCGGAGCGTGTCACCGCTTCGGCGAAACAGAAGGTCGTATCGGCGGGTGGGTCGGTGTCCGAACTGGGCACGCGGCGCGACCGCGTCCGCGGGATCGACCGCGCCTCGGACGACCTCACCCCGCAGAACCTGACCAAGAAACTCAGACGCTCCAAGCCCCGCGACGCCGCGGCTACGACCGGCAAGAAGAAAAAGAAGAAGTGACCCGGCCGCGAACCCGCAGAGGCCCCGCATGATCCAGGCGATCCTCAACATCTTCAAAATCCCCGATCTGCGGAACAAAGTTCTGTTCACGATCGGCATGCTCGCGGTCTACCGCATCGGGTTCTGGATCCCCGTTCCCGGGATCAACCAGCAACTCCTGGCCGAGACTTTCGAACGCGCCCGAGTCGACCAGACCGGCCTCGGGCAGATCGCCAACTTTGTGTCGATCTTCTCGGGCGGGCAGCTCGGGCAGTCCACAATCTTCGGCTTGGGGATCATGCCGTATATCACCGCGGCGATCATCTTCCAGGTCTTCGGCTCGGTCTCCGAACGCCTGAAGAAACTTAAGGAAGAAGGCCCGTCGGGTCAGCAGAAAATCCAGGAATACACCCGGTATCTGACCATACTGATGTGCGTGATCCAGGCCGTCGGCTGGCTCACGATGATCAGTCGGCAGGGTCTGATCTACGCGGGCTGGGCCCAGAACCCGGTGTGGTGGCTCATGGCGGTCACCGCGATGACCGCGGGTTCGATTTTCCTGATGTGGCTGGGCGAGCAGATCGACCGGTTCGGCATCGGCAACGGAGCGTCTTTGATCATCACCGCGGGGATCCTCGCGAGCATGCCCGGCGCCGTGCTGTGGGTCATCCAGAACTCCCCGCTCGGGCAGATCGGGCCTGTCGCGCGGACCTTCGGCGTGGACGTGCAGGCGGACCCGCAGATGTCCTGGCTAGGCGTGATCCTGCTGATCGGGTCGTTCCTCATCGTCGTCGGCGGGTCGGTGTTGATCACGGTCGCACAACGCCGCATCCCCATCCAGCAGGCCAAGCACACACGCGGGCGGCGTGTCTTCGGCGGGCAGCGCTCCTACCTCCCGCTCCGCGTCAACCATTCCGGCGTCATGCCGATCATCTTCGCGTCGTCGCTGATGATCTTCCCCGCGGCGGGCTTCTCATTCCTCGCCGAGCACGCGGTGTCGAACGACCTCGCGGTGTGGTGGCGCTCGAGCACGCGGTTCCTCGCCGAGAACTTCCAGATGGGCACCGCGTTCCCGTACATCATCCTTTACGTCGGGATGATCTACTTCTTCAGTTATCTCTGGACCACGGTCCAGTTCAACCCCGAGGACATGGCGAAGAACCTCCGCGACAGCGGCTCGTTCATCCCCGGCCTGCGCCCCGGCCCGCGCACGGCGGAGTACCTCGAAACGGTGATGGAGCGCATCACCTACGTCGGCGCCGGGTTCCTCGCGGTTATCGCGGTGATCCCGACACTGGTGGCGTCGGCGATGAACGTGCCGTTCTTCGTGGCGGCGTTCCTGGGCGGGACGGGGCTGCTGATCGTGGTGTCGGTAGGTCTGGACTTCATCCAGCGGATCGAGGCGAACCTGCTGATGCGGAACTACGCCGGGTTCCTGGGCGGGACGGACCAGATCGGCGGGGGCGGGCCTCGCGTACGCTCGCCGCGCGGCTGAGTAGACCCCGGCGTTATCGCCGGCCGGGGTGGCGGAAAAACCGGGATTCGCGTACACTACGGGATCCCGCATGAAACTGAGCGGGCGGACGGCCGCCCGCGGCGGAAGATCGTCCCGGGTGTCCCGCGGCGGTGTGTGGTAGGTCGGCGCGGGTCGGCCGGGGTAGAGAAGCAGGATAAGGACTGGAGCGAGGCTTTCCGGAGGCCGTCCCCACTCGACGAATGCCCAAGCAGGACGACAAACTCACACTCGAAGCCGAGGTCACCGAGGCGCTCCCGAACGCGATGTTCCGCGTGCGACTCCCGAACGAGCACCAGGTGCTCGCGTACGTGTCCGGCAAGATGCGCAAACACTACATCCGGATCCTCCCGGGCGACCGCGTGACGGTCGAACTCAGCCCGTACGACCTGACCAAGGCCCGCATCACCTACCGCCACTGACCGCACGACGATAGAGCACGACGATAGAGAAGGTTTGACTCATGAAAGTTAGATCGAGCGTCAAAAGAATCTGTTCGCAATGCAAGGTCATCCGCCGCGAGGGCAAGGTCCGCGTGATCTGCCCCGCGGACCCGAAGCACAAGCAGGTCCAGGGCTGACCCCGGCCGAGCGCCCGTCGCCAGTCGGTTTGAACCGTCCGACCGCAGAAGAGGAATCGAGTAATGCCCCGTATCGCAGGCGTTGACATCCCGGATCGCAAGGCGGTGCGCTACGCGCTCCGGTACATCCACGGGATCGGCCCGAAATTCGCTGACGAGATCCTCGAGCAGACGGGTATCGACCCGAAGACCAAGGCCGCCGATCTGACCGAGCAGCAGGTCTCGCAGATCAACGGCGTGCTCGACACCGGGTACCTCGTCGAGGGTGCTCTGCGTCGGCAGGTCTCGCAGAACATCCAGCGTCTGCGCGACATCAAGAGTTACCGCGGCGATCGTCACCGACGGGGCCTGCCCGTGCGCGGCCAGCGGACCCGCTGCAACGCCCGCACACGCAAAGGCCGCAAGAAGACCGTCGCCGGGAAGAAGGGCGTCAAGGGCTGATCCGCGCCGCCGGCCCGAGTCCCGGCGGTCGTATCTGGAATCCGAATCATCATGGCGAAAGCAACCAAACAAAAGAAAGTCCGCCGGAACGTGGTCAAGGGCATCGCGTACGTCAAGGCGACGTTCAACAACACGCTCGTGACGATCACCGACCCCAACGGCGACGCGCTCTGCGCCGACTCCGCCGGGACGATGGGCTTCAAGGGCGCACGCAAAAGCACCCCGTTCGCCGCGACCCGCGCCGGCGAGGCCTGCGGCTCAAAGGCCCGCAAGATGGGCATGATGGAGCTCGAAGTCCGCATCACCGGCGCCGGCCCGGGCCGCGAAGCCGCTGTCAACGGGCTCGCGTCCACCGGCCTGAAAGTCACCGCGATCGAGGACCGCACGCCCGTCCCGCACAACGGATGCCGCCCGCGCAAACGCCGCCGGGTCTGATCACGAAACAACCGGACGACCGAGCCATCGGCGTCCGCGATCGAATCCCCGCGTCCCGACAAGAAGGCGCGCGGCGGACGGGCCCGGCAGGCCCGCCGCGACGCCGTGAAACGGGACGCATGTTCCCCCCTGGTGGACCCTGCCGGCGAATGTTCGGAGTGATATAGAGATGCGCATCAAATGGCGGGGACTCGAACTCCCCAGCTCCATCTCGGTCGATCAGAAGTCCGCCACGCCGGACTACGCACGATTCACCATCGAGCCGTTCGAACGCGGCTTCGGGACGACCGTCGGGAACAGCCTCCGCCGGGTGCTCCTCTCGAGCCTCGAAGGCGCCGCGGTCACCGCGATCAAGATCAAAGGCGCCGAGCACGAGTTCAGCTCGCTCCCCGGCGTGATGGAGGACGTCACGGACATCGTCCTGAACGTCAAGAGCCTCGTCGTCCGCCTCGACAGCGAAGAGCCGAAAACACTACGCCTCGAAGCCACCGGCCCGGGCGAAGTGACCGCCGACCTCATCGAGGCGGATTCGAGCGTCACGATCATCAATAAAGAACTCGTGCTCGCGACACTCAGCGCCGGCGTGGACTTCGATATGGAACTCCGCGTGCAGCGCGGGCGCGGCTACGTCCCCGCCAGCGAGCAGTACGAAAACGCCGAGACGCAGGAGATCGGCCTGATCCCCGTCGACGCGATCTACTCCCCCGTGCAGCGCGTCCGCTACAAGGTCGAGGAGACGCGCGTCGGCCAGAAAGTCAACTACGACAAACTTGTCCTCGAGATCTGGACCGACGCGACGATCACGCCCGAGATGGCGATGGTCGAGGCGGCGAAGATCCTCCGCAAGCACCTCAACCCGTTCGTGCAGTACGCGGAGCTCGGGCAGGCGCGGGTCAGCGTCGAGGCCGCCGCCGCCGCGAGCGTGGACGACGAACTGATCCGCAAACTTATGACGCCGATCTCGGACATGGAACTCTCCGTGCGCGCGAGCAACTGCCTCGAGTCTTCGCGCATCCTGACGATCGCCGACCTCGTGAGCAAGGACGAGCCGGAACTCCTGAAGGTCCGTTCGTTCGGCAAGACCTCGCTGCGCGAAGTTAAGAAGAAACTCCAGGAGATGGGGCTGTCGATCGGGATGGATCTGCCCGAGGGGATCAAACTGACGAGCTGACGCGCGACGCCCGGCGACCGGGCGCGCGCCCGATTGTGCGAAGGATTGAACGATGAGACACCGCAAGGCCGGATACAAACTCGGACGCACCACGGCCCACCGCACCAGCACGCTGCGCAACCTCGCCGCGGGCCTGTTCGAGCACGGGCGCATCACCACAACCATCCCGCGCGCCAAGGCCGTCCAGCCCTACGCCGAACGGCTCATCACGCTCGCCAAACGCGGCGACCTCCACGCCCGCCGGCTTGTAACAGCGCGCCTCAACGATCGCGTCATGGCCGGCGACGAGTCTCGGCTCGAGCGCAACCGATACGGCGAGATCCGCAAAGGCCCGAAACTTATCAAGCACCTCTTCGAGGAAGTCGCGCCCAAGTTCCGCGACCGCCCGGGCGGGTACACGCGCATCGTAAAACTCGACCGCGCCCGCAAGGGTGACGGCGGGATGCTCTGCGTCCTCGAACTCGTCGGTGAGGAAGACGGACCGGAGATCGGCGGCCGGGTGAGCGTCCGCCGCCGCATCGCCGACGGCAGGACCGCCTACGCCGCGTCACTCCGCAAGGCCGCCAAGCCCGCACCCAAGCCCGCAGAACCGGCCGCCGAAGAATCCAGCGGCTGAACCCGCGTACATCTGTTCCCGTATCGAATCATCATCACCCCCGCGACATCGCGGGGGTTTTTCTTGTAATGCTCATCGGATCGTGCACACGTCGGCACGCCGCGCTCGCCGCGCGAGGGTGTACACTCCCCGCCATGCTCGATCGGCTTGAGGCATTGGAACGGGAAGCTCTCGCGGCGCTGGGTGGGGCGCGCGACGGGGCAGCACTCGAAGCGTGGCGTATCGCCCATCTCGGCGCCAGGGGTTCGCTGAAAACCCTCGCCGCGGGGCTGAAGGACGTCCCGCGCGAGGACAAGCCCGCCGTCGGCAAGCGTCTCAACGAAGTCAAGTCGGCTCTCGAATCCGCGTTCGAGGCGGCGCGTGCGTCGCTCGGCGCCGGGAGTGTTCATACGCGCGGGCCTGCGCTCGATCTGACCGAGCCGGGTTTGGCGCCGGCGGTCGGTCGTCGGCACGTGCTGTCGCGCGTGCGCGAGGATCTCGTCGAGGTGTTCGGGCGTATGGGTTTCGAGGTCGCCGAGGGGCCGGAACTCGAGGACGAAGAGCATAACTTTGTTAAACTCAATATCCCCGCCGACCACCCCGCGCGGGATCCGATCGACAATTTCTATGTTGACGACCCGTCGCGGTCGGCGTCCCCGCGGATGCTGCGGAGCCAGACGAGCACGGTGCAGATACGCGTGATGGAGACTCGGCGCCCGCCGCTGAAGATCATCTCGCCCGGGCGGGTGTACCGGCCGGACACTGTGGACGCGACGCACTCGTTCATGTTCCATCAAATCGAGGGCCTGCACGTCGATCGCGACGTGACGATGGCGGACCTCAAAACGACGCTGTTCCAGTTCGCCCGTGCGTACTTCGGCGCCGACGCGGAGGTCCGGCTCGTCCCGTCGTACTTCCCGTTCACCGAGCCGAGCGCGGAGTTCTATATGAAAATCCGGCTGCGCCCCGACAAGCCGGCGGAATGGGTCGAACTCGGCGGCTGCGGTATGGTGGACCCGGCGGTCTTCGAGGCCGTCGGCATCGACCCCGAGGAGTGGACGGGCTTCGCGTTCGGGTTCG
The DNA here is from genome assembly GCA_964611775.1 of uncultured Phycisphaeraceae bacterium. GTDB lineage: Bacteria > Planctomycetota > Phycisphaerae > Phycisphaerales > UBA1924 > J020. Next base: position 8,409 of record CAZTEE010000010.1, read on the forward strand.
GGATCGAACGGATCGCGATGGGGAAGTTCGGCGTGCCGGACATTAGGATGCTGTACGAGAACGATCTCCGTGTGCTCGGGCAGTTGTAGCCGGGCGTGAAATTTTCCCCCCGGCGGTCGGAAGAACAGCCGGGCAGATGGGAGGCGACGATGGCGCAAGATGAGAACCCGTACGATGCGGCGCGGCGTGACGACGACGTGTTCGTGGCGCCGCCGACCGATCGCGGCGAGTACGCCGACAACTTCGTCGAGCCGGCGAAGTGGCCGAAATTCTACGGGATTGTCAGCATCGTCTGGGGGGCGCTCGGGCTTCTCTGCGGGGGTCTGGGGGCGGCGTGGATGGGCTTCGGCCCGCGCATGATGCAGTCCAGCGCGGCCAACCTCTCCGGCGGGATGCCGCCGGCGATCACGACGGTCAACCCCGCGGTTTTAGCGATCACCATCGTCGGCACGCTGTGGGCGATCCTGCTCGTGACCGCGGGCTCGATGTGCGTGGCGCGCAAGCGCGCGACCAGGCCCGCGCATCTTGTGTGGGCGGTCGGCGCGATCGTGCTCACCGCGATCGGGACGAAGATGAACCTCGATCTCCAGGCCGAGATCGCGCAGTGGGTCCGCGACAACCCCAACGCCGACTTCTCGAAAGCACAGCAGAACCCCGGCTCCGGCATCGGGAACATGCTCGGCCTGGCGTTTGGCCTGATCTTCGGGCTTGTGTGGCCGATCACTACTCTTGTGTGGTTCGGCCTGATCAAGACCAAGGCCGACGAACTCACCGCGGGCGTGGAAGAGTTCGCCGCGTGAAGACCGGGCTGGGCGCGCGGCGCGCACATAGCTCAGGGATGAAAACCCTGGGCCTGAAGTTAACATATTGACGAGAAGAGTCGGAGTGTTTCTGACGCGCCCGGCGCGTCCGAATCACCCGACCTCGCGGCGTTGGAACAGGATCACCGCCAGCGACACCAGCCCCGCCACCTGCCCGAGCGTGTAAAGCAGCACGCGGAGCACGTACCCCGGCGGGATCGGGTGCGCCTGAGAGATCGCGTCAACCAGCCAGAAGTACTGGAGGTTCGGGACGATCGTCCACGCCCCACGCGCGACCCAGTTCACTCGCGTCTCGGTTACGAACAGGAAATCTCCCGGCCCGGGCGGCGCCGGTGTCTCCGTTCCGCCCGAGTTAAGAAGTTTGAGGTGATGCCAGTCATCTACGACCGGCTCGACCTCGCGCACCAGGATGTTCTTCGGAAGCCCGGGGCGGTTGAAATCCACGGGGTTGTTCACGTCTCCGCTGAACGGCGGCTGGGTCCGGGGGACCAGCGCAAGCCCGTTCGGCGTCGGGGCGTAGTAGATAAGGTCGCCGGGCGCGAGCGCGACGCTGGTCGGACCGTCGAGTCTGACCCGCCAGACGTCTCCGCCGTCGGAGAAGTCCTCGTCGCGGTCGGCGATCGGCTCTGCTTCGAGGACGGAAGCGATCGGGCTGTTGACGAAAGCATGCCGACCGAAGAAGTAGTTCGATAGCAGGCCGAGCATGAATACACCCGCGCACACCGCGATGGTCATGACCTGCCCGAGCCTGGTTGACGCGGCGAGCGCGACCGCGGAAATCACGGGGACCGCCAGCAGCAGCGTCAGGCTCGCGAGAAGCACCTGCGGGCGGAAGTCCGTCCAGAGCGGCTGAACGGTCCAGTCCCGCGCGATCGGGTAGGTCAGCAGCAGGCCGACGACGAGTGCGGGTGTCATGATGATGATGGAGGCGGACGAGAAGATCCAGCCGTAGAAGTAGTTCCCCCATGCCGCGACCCCGATCCCGAGCAGCACGGCGCCGGCGAGGAACGTGAAGGCGACGGCGTCGAACTTGTCGCCGGCGGTGCTCATCACCCCATGCCTAATGGCGAACTGGAGGAAGATCATCTGGATGATCGCGGCGATCAGGATCGCGCCGGTCGAGCCGAGATACTTCCCGATCACGAACAACGGACGCCCGACGGGCTTGGAGATCACCGTAAGGGCGGTCTTGTTCTCGATCTCCCGGCTCAGGACCGCGGTGCAGATCAGCGCGGCGAGCAGAGTCGCGATGACGAACACCGTCGCCAGCCCCATGTCCAGCAGCAGCTTGTCGTCCTTCGAGACCTCGGACGAATCGCTGTAGCCCATGCTGTAGGAACTGAGCAGAAGGTTGAAAGCCTGAAGCACCAGCCCCGCCAGGACGAGCACAAGATAGATCGGCTGGCGAACGCTCTCGACGAGGGTGTTGCGTGCGATGGCGAGCGCTTGTGTAATCATGAGCGGCGGGGTCGTCGGGCCGGTGTGCGCGGGATCTGCCTGACTTCGGGACGCAGAAGTTCGGACTCAGGCGCGTTGAACCGGCGGTTCGAGTGAACATATAGGCTGTCGTGTGACGTACATCAAACGGAGTAAGCCCCCGGCGGGTTCGCGCAGCCCCGGAGTCTATAGGTCGAGTCCCCCGGCCTACCCATCGGCCCGACTGGACACGCCGCCACGGTTGGGGACAATATACGCCCGCCGCCGCGTCCCCAGGCGCAGCGGGCGCGAAGGAACAGAACAGGAACCGTTCCCGAAACGAAACACAACCAGCGATGAACAGCGACCAGACCGCATATAAGCGTGCCACGTCCGTCAGCCTCATCGGGCTGGGTTTTCAGTTTGTCCTGGCGATCACGTTCCTGCTCTACGGGCTGATCGGGCGGGACCACGCCGCGATCTCGGCGTCGATATACCTCGGGCTGGGGCTTGTCGTGTGGTTCGGGCTGGCGCTCGTCTTCCATCAGCACTCGCTGGCGGCGCTCGAGGCCGCGGAGGAGGAGATGCTCCGCGCCGGCGAGGGGGCGCGGGCCACGGTCTTCCTCGAGTCGGCGGGCGAACTCCGGGCCGCCGCCCGCAAACTCGAGTGGATGCACCGGTTCCTCCTCCCCGGGATCAGCCTCGCCGTGGGGGCGGTGATGCTTCTGGCGGGGTGGCTCAGGCATTCATCAGGCAGGGAACTGCTCGACCCCGACACCTTCGTGGCGCCGTCACTCACCGGCTGGGCCATGACGATCGGGCTGATCGTCGCGGGGGTCTCGTTCGTCTTCGCGCGGTTCGTCGCGGGTATGGCCAAGCAGGAAGTCTGGGCGAACCTCCGGGCGGGGGCGACCTGGGCCGTCGGCGCCGCGGTTGTGTCTCTGCTGATCGCCGTCGCCCACGGCGTCTCCTTCGCCGCGAGCGAAGCAATCCTCCGCACGATGCCCGTCATCGTCCCGTTTGTAATGATGGCGCTCGGCGCCGAGGTGTTCCTGAACTTCGTCCTCGGGGTATACCGCCCGCGCGCCCCGGGAGAGTTCCCCCGGCCAGCCTTCGACTCGAGGATCCTCGGCTTCCTCGCCGCGCCCGACCGCATCGCCGAGTCGATCTCCGATGCAATCAACTACCAGTTCGGCCTCGATGTCTCCTCGACGTGGTTCTATCGCCTGCTCAGCCGGTCCATCGCGTCGCTGTTGTTCGTGGGCGGGCTTGTCGTCTGGCTTCTCTCGGCCGTAACGGTCGTCGAGCCGCACGAGCGCGGGCTGGTGCTCCGCTCGGGGAAACTGGTGCGTGAACTTGATTCAACTGTCGCCCTGAAGATGCCCTGGCCGTTCGAGCGCATCGAGACGCACGCTTCGCAGAACATCACCGAGGTACAGCTCGGCTCCACGCCGCACAGCCACGATCACAACCACGACACGCCGATCCTCTGGACCGAGGACCACGGCGTGGACGAAGAGTTGTTCATCGTCCGCGCGTCACGCATTTCATCCGGCGCGACGCCGACCGATTTCGCCCTGGTAGCAGCGGAGATCCCGCTCCAGTACGTCGTCGAGAACCTCGAAGCCTACCAGTGGCTCGCCGCCGACGCGGGTGATCCGAATGACCCCGATCGGCTACGCCGAGACCTCATCCGGAGCGTCGCGCAGCGCGAGGCGATGGCGGTCCTCGCCCGTTGGTCGATCGACGACGTGCTGGGCGTCCGGCGCGAGTCGATCAATCAGGAACTCGCCGCCCGTGTTCGCGCGAGCCTCGCGTCCATGAACACGGACCCCGCCACGGGCGAGCCGCGAGGCGCCGGGGTTCGTGTTCGGTTCGTCGGCATCATCGGGGCGCCCCCGCCGTTCGCCCAGCAGGTCGGCGCCAGTTTCGAGTTCGTCGTCAACGCCGAGCAACGCCGCGAGGCGGACATCGAGAACGCCCAGCGCACCGCGATCGAAACACTCGCCCGTGTCGCCGGCGAGGTCGGCCTGGCGCAGCGGATCATCCAGGAACTCAACGAGTTCGAGCGGCTCTCATCCGCCGGCGCCGACGATGAAACCGTCGCACTCCAGCGTTTTAAGATCGAAGCCCTAATCGACGAAGCCGGCGGTCGGGCCGCCGGCCTGCTTCTTGAAGCCCGCGCCGACCGCTGGACCAGGCACATGGAGCAGCGCGGCCGCGCCACCCGCCAGCAGGGACGCCGTGCCATGTACGAGGCGGCCCCCGAGATCTACCTCGCCGGCCTGTACCTCGACGCCCTGCGCGAGGCCATCTCAAACGCCGGCCGCGTGTACATAACAACATTCGACGACCCGCGGGTGCGGGTCAGTTTCGAAGCGGTCGAGTCCACGCTCGGGGACATCCTCGGCGAGACCCGGGCGCGTCAGGAGTAATCAGCCGTGCGATTCAGCCTAGTCTTCGTCTTCGCCGTACTGATCGTGCTGGGGTTCGTCGGCTTCATGCTGACCTACACAGTCCGTTTCACAGAAGTCGGCGTCGTCACGACCTTCGGCAGCGCCAGCGAAGAAAGCATCGTCCGCGACGCGGGCCTGAAGTGGCGCGCCCCGTACCCCGTGCAGAAGGTCACAAAGTACGACACCCGTGTGCGCCTCCTCGAAACGCGCAGCGAGACCCTCCAGACCGCCGACAACCGCCAGATCGTCGCCGAGGCTTTCGTAACCTGGCGCGTAACAGATCCTCTGCGCTTCTTTCAGCGGTTCGGCGGGACCGGCGCGGAGGCGCGCGACCACTACCGCGCCGCCGAGCGATCCATCGAGAACCTCCTCCGCAGCGCGCTCTCCGAGGTCTCCGGCTACTCCTTCACGGACCTCTTCGCCGCGACCGGTTCGAAACTTCCGGAACTCGAAGCGACGCTGCTTGCACGCCTCCGCTCGGTAACGGAGGACGGTCGCGGCGTCGCCGATCTCGGGATAGAGCCGGTCTTTGTCGGTGTTAAACGAATGATCCTCCCGTCCGAGACGACCGAAGCCGTCTTCGCGCGCATGAAAGCCCAGCGCGACCGTCTCGCCGCCGAAGCCAAGAGCCGCGGCGAAGCGGTGGCGCAGACGATCGTCAACGACGCGGACTCCGCCGCCGCCCGCATCAGCGCCTTCGCCGACCAGCGCGCCGAGCAGATCCGCGTCCAGGGCGAGATCGAAGCCGCCCGCTTCATCGCGACGCTCAACGAGGCGACCAACCTCGCCATCTTCCTCGATCAACTCGACATGATGCGCAAACTCCAGGGGAATAAGGCGACCCTCGTCTACTCCACCGAGATGCCGGGCCTCGGCATCTTCAGCCCCGGCGCGCTCGGCCGCACCGACGCCGACGGCGTCCCGCTATTCGCACCGAGGATCGAGACGCCCAAAACCGCCGGGGGGGGCGCGCGATGACCGAAGGGTTCGAAACGCCCGGCGTCCCCGCGCCGGAAGACACCGCGCCCGCGCGCGGCGCCGCCCTCCTCGGGCATGTCGACGACGGCCCCACCGGCCCGTCGCTCGACCCCGCGCAGGAGTCCCTCGCGAGCGCGCTCAATCTTACATTCCGAATTGTGCAGTTCGTGATGCTGCTCGTCGCCGGCGCGTTCCTCCTCTCCGGCGTGCAGACAGTCGGCGAGTCCGAACGCGGTATCAAACTCTCCTTCGGCGCCCTCAGCG
>CAZTEE010000010.1:14353-20755 GCA_964611775.1 uncultured Phycisphaeraceae bacterium
GGCCCTACCCCTTCGGCGAGATCGTCCGCGTCCGCACCAGCCAGGAATCGTTCGACGTGCTCGATTCGTTCATGCCCCGCCTGCCCGCTGTCGAACGCACCAAACCCTGGTCGCAGATTCTCACGCAGAAGCCCCGGCTCAAGCCCGGAGAGGACGGCTCGGTCGTCACCGCCGACGGCGCCATCGCCCACCTCGAACTCGCGGTCCGCTACTCGCGCGCCGATCCGGTCGCCAACGCACAGAACGTCTACGCGCCCGACGAGCAGCGGATCATCCACTCCGCGGTCGAGCGAGGCGTAGTCGCCGCCGCCGCCGAGACGCCGATAGACCGCATGCTCCGTCAGGTCGGCGACGGCGGACCGACGACCGGCTCGCTCGAATCCCGGATACGCCGGGCCGCGCAAGAGGTTCTCGACTCGATCGACGCGGGCATCCTGATCGAATCCGTGAGCGTGCGCGACCCGCGCGCCCCCCTCGCGGTCACGAAAGAGTTCGACGCGGTCTCCCGCGCCGAGGCCGAGGCGTCCAAAGCCCGCGAAGACGCAGAACGGCTCGCCCGGCTCATCCTCAATGAATCCGCCGGCGAGGCGCACGAAGTAATCCTCAGACGCATCGACGCCTTCGAACGTGCGATCGAGCTCCGCGACGAAGCCCTCGCAGAGCGCATCCTCGCGCAGATCGACGCGATACTCGTCGGCGAACCCGTCGAGATCGACGGCGAGCCTGTCGAAGTCCCCGTCAGCGGCGAAGTCACACGCACGATCAACGACGCCCGACAATACCGCACGGACATCGTCGCCCGAGCACGCAGCCGGGCCGAGATGTTCCAGGCTAAACTGGCACAGTTCCGCGCCGATCCCGGTGTGCTCGTCGCGACAGACTGGTCCGCCGCCTACCGCGCCTTCCTCGACGACGGAGTATTCGAAACAATGGTCCTCCCAGCCTCGGCGGTGGGAGAGTTCCTGCTCACGCCCGATCCCGCCATACCCAAGAAACTCGAAGCAGAGCGGAACCTCAGAGAAGCACAGCAGACCGTCCAGGAACGCACACAGTTCATCCAGCAGCGCTTCAACGAACGTATGGAGCGCGAAGCCCGCGAACGCGCCCAGCAACGCGCCGGCGGCGGCTCATAACCACGGAGGCGCGCACCCCCGATGCCAACCCTAGGCGCCGGCAGGCGCAGCGACACCCCGATCGTCTACGCCAACGGCCTCACCAAAGTCTTCAAAGACTTCTGGATGCGCGCACGCGTCACCGCTGTCGACCACCTCGACCTCGAAGTCCGACCCGGCGAGATCTTCGGCCTGCTCGGCCCCAACGGCTCGGGCAAGTCCACCACCATCAAAATCCTCCTCGGACTCCTGCACAAAACCTCCGGCGTCGTCGCCGTCTTCGGCAAGCCGCCCTCGGACGTCGCCGTCAAGGAACGCATCGGCGTCCTCCCCGAAGAATCATATTTATATCCGTATCTCAACGCCCGCGAGACGCTCGACTACTACGGCAAACTCTTCGGCCTCGACCGCCGGGACCGCAACCGACGCATCGACGAACTCCTCGATATGGTCGGCCTGTCCGCCGTCGCGCACCGACAGATACACGAATACTCCAAGGGCATGCAGCGACGCATCGGCCTGGCGCAGGCCCTCATCAACGACCCCGAGTTCCTCATCCTCGACGAACCGACCACCGGCCTCGACCCCATCGGCGCTAAACAGGTAAAAGACCTCATCGTCGAACTCGGACGACGCGGCAAGACCATCCTCCTCTCCAGCCATCAACTCTCCGACGTCGAAGACTGCGTCGATCGGCTCGTCATCCTCTACGGCGGGAAAAAACGCGCAGAAGGAACGTGCGACGAACTACTCACCGCACGATCCCGCATGAACATCGAGACCGATCCCCTCGACGAGGCAACCATCACCGAACTAGAGCAGGTCCTCAATCGCCACGGCTCAGCCATCCGCCGCGTCGCCAAACCGCGCCAACGCCTCGAAGACCTATTCATGGAAATCGTCGAACGCGCCCGTGAGGATCGCATCGCCACCGGGGGAGCGCAGCACGGCGGGGCGACCGCGGCGTTCCTCCTCGGCGCCGAGCAGCAAGACACCGGCGATGCGCTAATAGACCGGCTCGTCACCTTCGAGCCGGACAACGACGACGAGATCTCCGCGCCCGTTGAAGCCAGCGCCGACGCCGAGCGCGCCGTGATCGATTCGCTCATCCGCGACGAGCCGGCGACCGCCGATGATGCCGACGCGGACGCCGACGAACAAACCGCACAGTCGGCGCCCGCATCCGGTGAATCCTCGCGCCCGGCCCGGCCGCGCGAGTCCGAGCCGGACCTGAGTGTGATCGAATCCCTTCTCGGCGCCGAGGACGGGGATCCGCGTGACGACCGCGACAAGGGCAAGGCGGCGCGATGATCCGCAGCCTCCTCGCCGCGGCGAACCTCCTCCAGAAGACGAAGCGCTTCCGCGTCGTCGCGACGATCGTCGTCGCGCTCGCAGCGGGCGTGACGTACTCGGTCTGGTTCGCGGACGCGGTCGGCGAAGGCCGGGCGGCGGCACGCGCGTTCGAAGCCCTCGGCCGCCCGTCCGCCGAGGACGCCGCCGCCAACGCGCCCGTGCTGACCGCGGACCTGCTCCGCGCGCAACTTAGTTCGGCCAACGCATGGGTGGCGGTCGGCGTCGCGACAGGCGCAGCGACACTGGTCTCGATCATCGTCATCTGGCTCGGGCTGGCGCTGACCTACTTGGCGCTCGGCGCCGTGGCGGGCGCGATCGGATTTCTTATGTATTCGTTCGAATCGACCAGGCCCATCGGGCAGGTGCTGCTCGGCGCGATCGCGCTGACGGGCAGTTTCACCGTGATCCTCCAGGCGGCCCGCGCGGCGCTCGGCGGGCGCACGCCGATCCTCGCCATCGCGCGCAACGTCGTCGACGAAGCCGTCCGCATGAAGGTCAGCCTGCTGTTCATCCTCGCGCTGGTAGCGCTGCTCGCGGCGATGCCCCGGCTTCTCGACGCTGACCAGCCCCTGCGCTACCGCGTCCAGTCGTTCCTCCAGTACACATCCGCGCTGACGTTCTGGATGCTCGCGCTGCTGACGCTGTTCTTCTCGGTTGCGACAGTCGCTTTCGAGCAGCGCGACCGGCTGGTCTGGCAGACAATGGTCAAGCCCGTAACGCCGCTGGCGTACCTCGCGGGCAAATGGCTCGGCGTGATGACGCTCAATCTCGCGCTCTTGGGCGTAGCGTCCACGGGTGTCTTTCTCTTCGTCGAGGTCCTGCGCAACCAGCCCGCCCGCGGCGAGGCCGCGCCTTTCCTCATGGAAGACGGCAAGCCGGGCGTTACGCCGGATCGGCGCCTGCTAGAAACTCAGGTGCTCGCAGCCCGCACCGGCGCGACCTTTGAAGAACCCGAAGTAGATCTCGATCGCGCCGCACGCCTCGCGCAGAACCGCCTCGAAGACGCCCTCCAGCGCGACTTCTCCCTCCGCGACAGCCCGCCACGCCAGCGCGAGTTCCTCCGCGAAGTTCAGAATGAAATAATAAAAGAAGCGAAGGAGCAGTACCGCTCCGTCCCGCCCGGCGGCCAGCGAACATATGTGTTCAGCGGGCTTCGCGGCGCCGTCACTCTCGACCGCCCGCTGACCGTGCGTTACCGCATCGACTCCGGCGGGAACGACCCGAGCGAACTCTACCGCGTCACATTCCTCACCCCCGCCGGCGCGATCGCCCAGCAGACGCCCCTCGGGATATCGACGACATTCGACCTCTCGCCGAGAGTTATCGACGAGAACGGCGACGTGTCGATCATCGTCATCAACGGCGATCCCCAGATCGGCGTCACCAACCCCTTCTCGTTCCGATTCCCCCCAGACGGGTTCGAACTCCTCTACACCGCCGGAACGTACGAAGCCAACTTCCTCCGCATCACCGCCACCCAGTGGATCAAACTCGGCCTGATCGCCGCCGTCGGGATCGCCGCGGCGACGTTCCTGAGTTTCCCCGTCGCCTGCCTGCTGGCGCTCCTGGTGCTCTTCGCCGCGGAGTCGTCGTCGTTCCTGCTCGAATCGCTCGAAGAGTTCCCGATCTTCTCGGACACCGGGGAACTTGACTGGGTCGCGCTCTTCATGAACCTTGTCGCACGGCCGATCGCGAGTGTGTTCAAGGTCTATTCCGAACTCCGGCCCACCGCCAAACTTGTCGACGGCCGTCTCATCGGGTGGACCGAACTCGCGGGCGGTGTCGCCGTGATCGGCGCGTGGTCGGCGGGAGTTCTCGCGGCTGGCTGGGCGATCTTCCGCAAGCGTGAACTGGCGATCTACTCCGGGCACTAGCACACGACGCATCGAACGACGCCCCGCTCCAGGCGTAAAATCCCCCGCAGACCATGCGCAACGACACCCGCATCCAGATCATCGCCGGCCTGCTCATCGCGCTTAGCCTAGTGTCGTCGGCGCTGCTGGCGCCCGCGGTCTCCGCCGAGGCGGGCCGGGCCCAACTCGTCTACACCGACCGCGCCGAGGAGGGCGACCCGCCCGAGGTCGCCGTCGGTATCGCGATCGGCGCGTTCCGCGGACTATTTGTAAACATACTCTGGTTCCGCGCCGAGAAACTCAAGCAGGCCGGCAAGTTCCACGAAGCCATTCAACTCAGCCGGACCATCACCCGCCTCCAGCCGCGCTTCCCGCGAGTCTGGTCGTTCCTCGCGTGGAACATGGCTTATAACATTTCCGTGGCGACCAACACCGCCGCGGAACGCTGGCAGTGGGTGCAGGCCGGGGTCGACCTGCTCCGCTCCGAGGCCATCCCCCGAAATCCCAACGACGCTCACCTCCACCGCGAACTCGCGTGGATCTTCTTTCATAAAATCCAGGGCTTCGCCGACGACGCGAACCAGCACTACAAGCGGGAACTCGCGCGTGAATGGACTCTCGTCCTCGGCCCGCCGCCGCCCGACGCTCCGACAGCCGAGGAACGGCTCCAGCGCCGCATCAACAACCTGACCGTCATCGCCGAAGCGCCCGACACCATCGAAGAACTGATCGCCCTCGACGCCGAGATCAACGACCCCGCGCGGATGCCCGAACTCCTCCGCCGGCTGCGCGAGGAAGCCGGGCTTGAACCCGGCTTCGAGATGCTCCGGCTTTTCACGCTGCGCGTGGTTTTCGACTACTCCGCGATCCGCGAGATCACCGGCGCCGAGCTCGCCGACGCCAACCGCAACCCCGCGCTCGAACGCATAATGCTCGAAGAGGGCCTCGGCCCGGCGTGGCAACTGCTGATCCCGCAGATGCGCCGGCGCCTGCTTATTGATAAGTACAATATGGAGCCGGACCGCATGATCCGCTACACCCGGCTCTACGGCCCGCTGGACTGGCGCCACCCCGCCGCCCACGCGGTCTACTGGGGGACGCGAGGCCTCGAAGAAGCCATGCGCCGCGTCAACGTCAAGGACTTCGACCTCACCAACACCGACCGCACCATCATGGGCGCCCTCCAGGAACTCTTCCGCTGGGGGACCATCAACTATGACCTGTTCTCCGACTCATACACCCAGACTCTTAACTTTGATTACGTCGATTCCTACGGCAAGGTCTTCGAAGAGGTCGTCGTCCCCCGCGCCAACCGTCGCGGCGCCATCACCACCGCACAGGGCGTCGAACGCGAGGACCGCCCGTTCCGCGTCATGGGCGAGGGCTACACCAACTTCCTCCGCGACGTGGTCCGCATCTACTACCGCATGGGCGAGCGCGACAAGGCCGCCGAATATTTCGAACGGCTGCGGAACTGGCGCGGCCTGAACCCGAACATCAATGTCGAGCAACTCGGGCTTCCCCTCGACGAGTTCATCACGGTCGATTTCCAGGAGCGGATCGATTCGCCGATGTTCGCCGCGACGGAGTTCCAGGCGGCGCTGCGCGACGCGTTCCTGCGCGGCATCCTCCGCCGGGACCGCGACCTGTTCCTCCGCCAACGCCGCTACGCCTACGACGTTCATCAGCACTACCAGGAACGGCAGAACCGCCTGACGATCATCGACCCCGAATCCAACCGCATGAACTTCCTCCCCCCGATCTACATCGACGGCGAGGCCGGCGTGCTGATGAACACCATCGTCGAACTCATCGCCGGTGCACAGATCGAGTTCCCGGTCGAGGCGTCGATGGTCTATCGCGGCTCGCCGCTGATCACCGCGCAGAGCGTCTACGACACGCTGTCGCAGACCCTCCGCCCGCGCATCGCGGACTTCGACCGCTGGTTCCCCGAGCCGCCGGGCATGGACGAATACCGCGAACTCCGCCGGCAACTCGCCGCCGGCTCAGACGCGGCGCGCAAGGCGCTGACCAACATCGAAATCCGCTGACACATGCCGAAGTGCGACGGGCGTCTCGCCCGT
>CAZTEE010000010.1:20855-21972 GCA_964611775.1 uncultured Phycisphaeraceae bacterium
ACGGGCGTCTCGCCCGTCTATCCAATATGCAACCCTGACCATCGCTCGGTTCAGGTCAGGGGACCGCCGCGACGCCGCCCAGCACCGCTCGACTGTCTCCGCGTACACTTTCGCTCTATGGAACTGATCCGCACCGAATGGGGCGTCGCCGTCGCTCGGCCCGGCGCCGACCCGATCCTGATCCGGCACATCATCGGCGTCGGCCGCAACTACGCCGAGCACGCCGCCGAGATGGGCGCCGAACGCCCCGAGCGCCCCCTCATTTTCACGAAGTCCCCCGTCAGCACGATCCTCACCGGCGACGAAATCGTCATCCCGAAGATCTGCCAGGACCGCGAGCAGGTCGACTTCGAGGGCGAACTCGCCGTCTACATCGGCGAGCGCTGCCGGGACGTGCCCGAGAGCCGCGCCCTTTCCGTAGTCCTCGGCTACTCCTGCGCCAATGACGTCTCCGCACGCTGGTGGCAGAAAGAAGGCGCCGGCGGTCAGTTCGACCGCGGCAAGTCCTTCGACACCTTCTGCCCGCTCGGCCCGCGCGTCACCCCCGCCGCCGACGTCCCCGACCCGCAGAGCCTCACCCTCGTCACCCGCGTCGCCGGCGAGGAGATGCAGCGTGCAAACACATCGACCATGCTCTTCCCGATCGCGCGCCTGATCGCCGACCTCAGCCGGGGCATGACGCTGCTGCCCGGGACGGTGCTGGTCACCGGCTCGCCCGCGGGCGTCGGCTTCGCGCGATCGCCGCAACGTTTCCTCCACGCCGGCGACACGGTCGAGATCGAGATCACCGGCCTCGGGACGCTGGTCAACCGCGTCCGCCTCGAATCTTAATTCAACGAAACATTATCCCATGCGCACTTCAGCCGAGATCCGCCGCCACTTCATCGACTACTTCGCCGATCGGCACGGGCACGTGTTCGCGCCGTCGTCGCCGGTGGTCCCGCACGACGACCCGACGCTTCTCTTCACGAATGCCGGGATGAACCAGTTCAAGCCGATTTTTCTCGGGCAGGCGGACCCGTCGAGCGACCTCGCGCGCCTCCGCCGGGCCGTCAACAGCCAGAAGTGCATCCGCGCGGGCGGCAAGCACAACGACCTCGACGACGTCGGCAAGGAC
>CAZTEE010000011.1:0-7274 GCA_964611775.1 uncultured Phycisphaeraceae bacterium
CGCCCGCGCGACGCGGAGCGTCAAAGGATAGCGGCGGCCGCCGACCCTTCCTACACTCGCCCCATGCCCGTGGATCCCGCGACATTGCACATCAGGAAGTTCCCGGACGCCGTCCTGCGCCGAAGAGCCGCCGAGATCGACGCGGTGAGCGCCGAGGTCCGCGCCGTCGCGGAGCGAATGATCGAGTTGATGTTCGTGGAGGAGGGGATCGGCCTGGCGGCGCCGCAGGTCGGGCTGCCGTGGCGGCTGTTCGTCGCGTTTGTCCCGGAATTCCCCGAGGACGGCCGAACCCTCGGCGATGACCCCGCCACGGCCCAGGCCGAACCCGAGGTGTTCATCAACCCCACGCTCACCGCCTTCACCGGCGAACTCGAACCATACGAAGAAGGCTGCCTGAGCCTGCCCGAGATCACCGGCGAGGTACGCCGACCGACGGGCGTCACCATCGAAGCCACCGACCTCGCCGGCGAACGGTTCACTCGCCGTGCCGCGGGCCTGCTCGCGCGATGCTTCCAGCATGAATACGACCACCTCGACGGCGTGCTCATCATCGACCGCATGACGCCGATGGCGCGTCTCAAGAACCGCGCCAGAGTCCGCGACCTCGAAAAACTGGCGGCCCGGGCGTGAAACTCGTGTTCCTCGGATCGGGCGCGTTCGGCCTGCCCACTCTCGAACAACTCGCGCGCGAGCACGAGATCGCCGCGATCGTCTCGCAGCCCGACCGGCCCGCCGGGCGTAACCGCCGATTGACGCCGACACCGATCGCCGCGTGGGCCATCGAAAACCTGCCGGGCGTGACGCTGATGCGCGTCGAGAACGTCAACGACCCCGGCGTCGCCCGCGAGCTGCGCTGGCTCGGAGCCGACGCCTGGGTCGTGATCGCGTTCGGGCAGAAACTCAGCCGATCTCTGCTCGAAGGCGTCTTCGCGATCAATCTGCACGCGTCGCTGCTGCCGCGCTGGCGCGGGGCGGCGCCGATCAACCACGCGATCCTCGCCGGGGATATCGAAACCGGAGTCAGCGTCATCACACTCGCCGACCGCATGGACGCCGGCCTCGTGCTCGGGCAATATAAACGAGCATCGGACCCGGCGATGACCGCGGGCGAACTGCACGACGCGCTCGCGGCGGACGGGCCGGGCCTCGTTTCGCGGGTGTTGGATGAACACGCCCGGGGCGCGCTCGCTCCCGTCGAGCAGGACGAATCGCGGGTGACGGTCGCGGGCAAACTTAATAAGTCCGACGGCCGAGTGGATTTCGCCGCTACCGCCGAGGAATGCCGACGGCGGATCCACGGGCTGACCCCATGGCCGGGCGTCACGGTCACCCTCTCGGGCGAGCAGGTGAAACTGCTCCGGGTGGAATCGGCGGGCGTCGAGTCCGACCAAGAGCCGGGTACGCTGATCGACCCCGCGGCGGGCGTGGTCGCGGCCGGCGCCGGGTCGGCGCTGCGGCTGATCACCGTGCAGCCCGCCGGTCGGCCCGCGATGGGCTGGACCGACTTCGCCCGCGGGAGGAAACTATCGACCGGGATGAAACTCGAAAGCGGCTCGCAGTGCTGACACTCTGGGACCTCATCACGAAGAAACCCAAACGCCGCACCGCTCGAGCGCGACCCGAGGCGGTCGCCCAGCGTAGCTCCGCGCCGGATCAACCGAATACCGCACGGCGACAGCCGAACTCGATGCAGGCGAAGTACGACCTCGCGGTGCGGGAGTGTCTGGACGAGTTCGGCGTGCGCGTGCGGAAGTGGCGCACAAGCATGTCCGGCGTCGCGTGGGAAGTGAGGTACGAAGACGGGCGTGTAGCGCGGCTGATCGAGGCGCCCCGGCCGCGCGGGCCCATGTCCGCCGCGGTGTTCCTGCATGAGATCGGGCATCACGCGATCGGGTTCGGCGTGCATCGCCCGCGGTGCCTGGAGGAGTACCACGCGTGGGCCTGGTCGCTCGCGGAGATGGAGCGGCGCGGGCTGAACGTCACGCCCGCGGTTCGCAAGCGGATGAACGATTCGTTGCGTTACGCGGTCGATAAGGCGCAGCGTCGCGGGCTGAAACGCCTGCCGGCGGAACTCGTCCCGTTCACGCGCCCGGCTTGAAGAGCGCGATCGTCGCGTCGTGCCCGCCGAGGTATTCCTGCCGGAACTGCACCAGCGGCGACTTCTTCAAGGCCCAGTCGATGAGCGCCATCGTGTCGAGGCGCCGCGCCGGCGACGGATCCTGCTGCAAGAGTGCCGCGGGTGCGCGGTCCGAGAGAAAGTTGAACACGACGGCCTCGCGCGCCGCCGACCACGCCCGTTCGAGCGAGGCCGCCGCGTCGGCCTGCTCCATCGTGTTGAGCGAGCCTGAAAACAAGATTATATCGACGCCCGGTCCGCCGGAATCGCGGCTGAATCTGGAGAAGGCGTCGTGCTCGCGCGCGAAGTCGATCGTGTGGAACTCCGCCTCGGGCGGGCGGCGGGCCCGCGACTGCTCGACCATCTCGGGCATCGCGTCGAGGCCGACGTATCGGCCGTACTCGACGCCGAGCTCGATCATGCGGTCAACGAGGGCTCCTTGCCCGCTGCCGGCGTCGATCACGACCCGCCCGGTAGTGTCTGCCATGTCGAGGAGCACGTCGAAGCGGACGATCTGCATGTCCCGGTTTTTCCAGCCGGTGGCTTCGAACGACGGGCCGTGCGCGTCGAGGATCGTCCGATATGGCGCGAGGTACGGCTCGACCTGATCGCCCTTCGTCCCGCCGTTCGTCCCGCCCGATTCTATGTGTTGCGAGTCCATCCACCCATCTTAGTGCACCAACCTTGTGGCGATTCACCGTCTAATCAATCCGCGATGGAAGTTGAGTAAATGCACACGCCGGGTTGTGCCGAAGTACCATCCCATCATGCCATGCCAGGACGCGTGGATTGTGGATGACTCGGCGACCGCCCGGCGGCTCATAGAGTCGCTCGTCGCGCTCGCCGGGTTTCAAACCCGCGGCTTCGAATCGGGCACGGACGTGGTCGCCGAGTACACAACTCGCGACCCCGAAGCAGATCCGACACCGGAGCCGGCGCTGATCGTTATTGACATGAACATGCCGGGGCTTGACGGGTGCGCCTCGATACGCGCGCTCCGCGTCGCGGGCTTCGACGGGCCGATCGCGCTCATAACCGGGACGGATTGCGACGCGCTCAAGCGACGCGCGCTCCGAGTCGGAGCCGACGCGGTCCTGCCTAAAGACGCTGGTTTTTCCAGCCTGCGCGGGTACCTCGCTTCGATCAGCCCCACTGCTGGCGCGCTCCCCGGCGTGTGATACGCCGCGCCAGTAGCCAGACGGGGATGCTCATGACGCCCGGCGCGAGCGCCGCGACCCAATCGCCCGCGGTCATGGTCGGCGTAAGCCCGCTCGGCGCGGCGATGAGCGCGCCGGCGACGGTCATCGGTGAATAAAGTAGCCAGAATTCGATGGATTCGGGATCGACGCTGACAGCCCCGGCTGTCGGCGCTGCGGACGCGAGGATCACGCACGCGAGCATCCAGCCCGCGCGCCCCCAACCAGACCGCCCGCCGGTCCCGCACGCGACGATCGCGCCGACGAGCGATGCCCAGGACGCGAGCGCCAGCCCTATCCCCGCCGACACCGCCCACGGCCACAACCCGAGCCAGGGCGCCGGCTTGATAACCGCGCCCCCGGGCAGCAGCGTCAACGGCCAGATCACCGCCTGCGCCATCAGCGACACGATCACCGTGTCCGCCGCCGCCGCGAGGATCGGGTTCCTCGGGGAGGACTGACTGAGCCTGAGCATCGGCCACAACGCCGCGACAGCGAAGGAAAGAAGCAGCAGGAGCATCCCCGCCGAACGCCGGAACGCCGCCTCGCTCGGGCTTCCCATCGCCGGCGCGGTGAATACTGTCAGCACCGAAGCGAGCAGCAGGTACACCGAGAGCATCAGCGCGAAGACGCGCGGCTCGCCGCGCCGGTGGGCCCAACGATCCGCACGGTTCGCCGACGAATCGCCCTCAACGCTATCTGCGGGCGGCCAGCTCACGGGCGGGCCGTCTCGTCGACGAGGACGAACCGGGAATGGATCTCGAGTGCGCCTTTCTCCGGGCGCGCGAGCGTCGGCTCTCGCACGATCTGCTCGAGCCGGGTTCGTTTGAAATCGTCGGCGACCTCGCCGGGAGCGCCCGCTCCCGGGGGCGCTCCCCACACGACTCTTCCGCCCCAACTCATCCTCAGCACAAGAACATTGTCACTTACATACCGCGAGACATCGACCGCCTCGATCGACGCTGCTGCCGGCGAGCGACGGAGATATTTGATCAACCCAAGCGCAGCGGGCACGTCACCGCCGACCCAGATCAGCCCGAGGCCGGGCGCCCCGCCCGTGCGTGTCGGCGGTCCGGTGTACGGCTCGACGATAACGGGCATCCCGGTCGCCGTCCCCGGCGCGTAACGCATCGGCAGGAGCGCGCCGTCGGACGCGACGAGATGGTCCGCCCCGTCGTGCCGGACCACCGCTGCGGGTGTGCGCCAAGAGCCGGAGATTTCGACCTCCCCGCCGGGTTTGCGCCTGACCGTCGGCGGGCCGCTGAACCAGCCGGTCGCGGCGAACGCGGCGCTCGTCGCGTCGAGCGAATCGATGTCGAATGGATCAGCGGTGAGGTTCGCCCGCGCGATCGCGCCGAGCCGATCCCCCTCTTCGATCGGCATCCAGGTGCCGCCCGGCGAAGTCGGCCATTCGATCGTGACGCGCAGCGGGTCCGTGCGGATCGCCCCGACCCTCTCGCGCAGCGGGGAATAACCGAACGCCACGCCGCCGACGGCCGCGACCACGATGACCGCGAACACGCCGCGATTCACCCAGACACCAGCGGCTTTGAGCGAGACCCTCGGCGGGCGCAGCCGGGACAACAACCCGCCGCTGTCCATCTTTGTCCTGGATATCTTAGATTTATTCTTCTTTTTTGCAGTCATGCGTGCTGAGTTTCCGTCCCGCGTCTCGGCGCCGATCTCCCGCCCGCGCCGTCCTCGATCGCCAGAGTGACAAGCCGGGCGCAGAGTTCGGGCATGTCCCACGCGCCGCCGGGCCGGGCCCGCGCGGCCATCGGGACGAGCGAATGATCCGTGAACCCGGGCATGGTGTTCAGTTCCAGCAGCCACGGCGTTCCGGTTTCATCGAGAATAAAGTCCGCGCGTCCGATGTGCCAGGCGCCGACGCCTCGCATCAGGCGCAGAGCCGCGTCGCGGACGACCTCGGCGGCGCCCGCCGGGAGCCGCGGGTTGATGATGTAACTTGTGTCGTCGCGCGCGTACTTCGCGTCGTAGTCATATAGCCCGTCGGCGGGGACGATCTCGATGATCGGCAGGGCTTCGTCGCCGATCACGCCGACGGTCAGTTCGCGGCCCGCGATGAGCGGCTCGACCATGCAGACACGCCCGGACCGTGCCGAATCTCGCCGGGCTTTATCCCATTCAGCCGGAGTTCGGCACACGTGCAGGCCGACCGTCGAACCCTCACGCACGGGCTTGACGACGACCGGCAGCTGGAGCGGGCACACCGGGTCGTCCGCGTCGAGAACCGCCGCGACCGCGGTGACTATGCCCAGGGACTGCGCGATGAGTTTGAGGGCGATCTTGTCCATCGCCAGCCGCGCCGGCGCGGGTCCGGAACCGACGAACGGGCGCCCGTCCGCCGCGAGCATGTCCTGCATCGGCCCTCCCTCGCCCCACGCGCCGTGGAGGACGGGAAAGACGACATCGCCCGGCATCGCGGCGAGGTCCGCCGCGGTGATCCGCTCGATGATCCGTTTCTCGACGCGGAACCCGGCGGCGGCGAGCGCCGCGGCGACCGCGTTGGCGCCGGCGATCGAGACATCGCGCTCCGCCCCAGGCCCGCCGCCCAGCACCAGCGCTGTTATGTCGTGTTTATTCATATCTAGCATCACAACTCCACGTCCCGGCTCCAGACGACGATCTCGCGTTCGAGCGTCACGCCTTGCCGCTCGGCGACGCGATCGCGCACGCGCTCGATGAGCCGGAGCACGTCGCGGGCGGCGCCGTCCGGCTCGACGGTTATAAAGTTAGCATGGACGCGCGACACCTCCGCGGACCTCTCGCGCATGCCCTTGCAGCCGGCCTCGTCGATGAGCCGGCCCGCGCTGACGCGCACGCCCGCGACCGTCGGGTTCTTGAATACGCAGCCGGCGCTGCGCTCGGCGAGGGGCTGCGAGGCCTTCTTCGCCGCCATGACCTCTTTTAGCCTATCGCGGAGAGATCCCGGGTCGGCGGGCGTAAGCGCGAGATCGATCTCGGTGATGATGAGTTTCTCCAGCCCGCTGGCGCGGTAGCCGAAGGGGATATCGTCGCGTGATAGTTCGAAAGTTTCGTCGCTGGTTGTGAGTCCTCGCACGGCGCGGACCGCCGACGCGATCTCGCCGAAGGCGCCCCCGGCGTTCATGCGGACCGCGCCGCCGAGGGTCGCGGGGACGCCGCCCAGGCCTTCCAGCCCGCCGAGCCCGCGGCGGACACACTCGAGGATGAGTCTCGGCAGCATCGCCCCCGCGCCGACACGGACGAGGACAACGCCGAGGCGGCTCGGTTCGCCGAGCCGAGCGTCGCCCTCATCAGCACCGCGGGGCGTAAAATCAAATTCGACATGATTTATATTTTTCAGCGATACGACAGGCCCGGCGACGCCGGCGTCGTCGACGAGGAGGTTGGCGCCGTCGCCGAGGATGCGCACCCGGGAGCCGAACTCTTCGATGATCGCGCGGAGATCGTCCGCCGCGATCGGCTCGGCGAGCAGGTCGGCGCGGCCGCCGACGCCGAACCACGTGGGTATCGGCGCGTCGGCGCGCACGTTCTGCCGCGCCAGTGTGGTCACGCCACGGCCTCGGCGCGGGGTTCGCCGGCCATGAACCCGTGGGCGATTTTCCAGACCGGGCCGGCGCCCATGACGACGAGGGTGTCGCCGTCGCGGAGGGCGATGTCGAGTTGTTCGACGATCGCGCCGAAGGGGTAGACGTGCATCGCCGCAACGCCGCGCTCGCGAAGCCGATCGACTAGATCCGCCGCGGAAACAAGGGTTTTTTCGATCTCGGAGTCACGGACGAAGTAAATATCGGGGACGATGACGAGATCCGCGTGCTCGAAGGATTGCGCGAACTCGTCGAGCAGGAACCGCGTCCGGCTGTGCTGGTGCGGCTGGAACACGCAGATCAGCCGGGCCGGGTCCTCGGCGTGGCGCAGCGCGCGGAGCGTGGCCTCGATCTCCGTGGGATGATGGCCGT
>CAZTEE010000011.1:7284-21495 GCA_964611775.1 uncultured Phycisphaeraceae bacterium
GGCTGTGCTGGTGCGGCTGGAAGACGCATACGAGGCGCCCGCCGGCGTCGTCGATGCGCTCGAAGGCGCGGATGGCGCGGAGGGTGGCGTCGACCTCGGTCGGGTGATGCCCGTAATCGTCGTATACACGCGCGGACCCGCCCGCGGGGAGGCGCCGATCGCCGAGGCGTTCGCATCGTCGGCGCACGCCGCGGAAATTTGTCAGGGACGCGGAGACGCGCGCGGCATCGGCGCCGAGCGTCAGCGCGATGGCCCCGGCGACGGCGGCGTTGTACAAGTTATGTTCGCCCGGCATCGGGCCGGTCCAGGCGAGGGCCGGCTCGCCGCGTCTCGATAGCGTCGCGGACCGGGCGTCGCGGGTTTCGATGCGCCAGTCCGCCTCGGGCGCGAAGCCGATCGTCTCGACCGCGCAAGCCAGGCCCGCGGCTACGACTCGGCGGTGCGCGCCCTCGTGCCCGATGATCAGCCGCCCGCCGTCGGTCGCGTCGGGCAGCAGCCCGGCGAACTCCGCGTAAGCCTCGATCACCGCGTCGAGAGTCCCGTAGATGTCGAGGTGGTCCGCTTCGACGGATCCGATCGACGCGATCGTCGGGCGCAAGCTGTGGAAAGAGCGGTTGAACTCGCAGGCCTCGGCGATGAACACGCCGGGCTCGCTCGCGCACGGCCCGATCGGGATCGTGGCGGCGCCGACACGGTGCCCGAGCGCCGGCGACCCCGGCCGCGCCAGTTGCGGCACGTCCGCGCCCACTATCACGGACGGGTCAAGCCCGGCCTCGACGAGCGCGACCGCGAGCATCGCCGCGGTTGTTGATTTCCCGTGAGTCCCCGCGATCGCGACGCCGGTGCGCCCGATCATGCAGCGTCCGAGCGCCCGGGCGTAGGTCCAGACGGGCACGCCCGCCGATCGCGCCGCGACGACGACCGGGTGGTCCGGCGGGACCGCGGCGGATATCACAATAAGATCACAATCCGGCGGCGCCGAGACGCCCGGCCCGTCGTCGCCGACAACCAGACCTTCGCGTTCGAGAGCGGTTGTAGCGGCGGAGCGTACGGCGTCGACGCCGGAGACCTCGGCGCCGCGCGAGATGAACTCGCGCGCCAGCCCGGACATCCCGCACCCGCCGATCCCGACGAAGAAGGCGCGCCGACCGGCGATCGGACGATCGCTATCGGCCGGATGTTGCGCGACAGAATCCCGCGTCGCGTTCGGAACTTCGCGCGGCCGGTCACGCATGATGCCGATCCCTCCGATCCGTCGTTGGCGCGAGCGGGCGTCCTTCGCCCGCGGACTGAGAATATCGGCAGTGTCGGCTTCGGGGCTGGATTGTCGGGGAAAGCGGCGATATCAGTGGCGGAAGTGGCGGACCGCGGTGGTCAGGCAAGTCACGCCTCGCGCTTCGCAGAGATCGAACGTGTCCTGATCGCGTTTAGACCCGCCGGGATGGACGATGCAGCGGACGCCGGCGTCGATGAGGATCTCAGGCCCGTCGGCGAAGGGGAAGAACGCGTCGCTGACGGCGATCGCGCCTCGGGCGTGCAGGCCGGCCTTCTCGGCGGCGAGCCGGGCCGCCGAGACGCGATCGACAAGCCCGGCGCCCATCCCGAATAGCCGGACGGCGCCGCCGTTACGAGGCTCGGCGCCCGCGAGGGCCACCGCGTTGCTCTTTAGATGCTTGACGAAAACCCACGCGATCGCGGCCTCGGCGAGGAGTTCGTCCGTCGGCGCCGGGCCCGCGGCGTGCGTCCACTGCTCCGTCGCGGAAAGCCGGGTGTCCCGGTCCTGCACGAGCAGCCCGCCGGGCACCGAGCGGTAGTCGAGTTTCCGCGCCGACGATCCGGCCCGGTCCCCCACCGCGAGCAGCCGGACGTTGACCCAGCGATCCTTGAGGATCGCGAGCGCGTCGGCCTCGAACTCCGGCGCGGCGATGACCTCGAGGAACACGCCCTCGCGCGCAATGCGCCGGGCGGCGACCGCGTCGAGCGGGCGATTGACCGCGAGAATCCCGCCGAAAGCTGCGGTTTCATCCCCCGCGAGCGCCGCATCGACCGCGACGGCGGCGTCGGCGGCGACACCCGCGCCGCAGGCGTTAGTGTGCTTGACTACGCACGCGCCGACACGATCGGGATCCAGCCGGCGGAGATCCTTGACGAGTTCCAGCGCCGCCGACGCATCGAGGATGTTGTTGTAAGACAGCGGCTTGCCGTGGAGTTGGCGCGCGTTGACGATCGTCGGCCCGGTCGAAGCGGGGTCGCGGTAGAGCGCGGCGTCCTGGTGCGGGTTCTCACCGTAGCGGAGGTCGTCGGCCTTGATGTAGTTGATCGCGAGCGTGTCGGGGAACGCGGCGCCGGTGCGCCGGGAGAGATACGCCGCGATGGTCGCGTCGTACTCCGCCGTTCGCGCGAACGCCGCAGCGGCGAGGTCCGCCCTGAGACGCCGATCCGTCGCCCCCCCGTTCTGCTCGAGCGAGGTTACAACGCGGTCGTACTGTTTCGGGGTGGTGACGACGCAGACCGATTCGAAGTTCTTCGACGCCGACCGCAGGACCGCCGGCCCGCCGATGTCGATCTGCTCGATCGCCTCTTCATCGGTCACGCCGGGCGTCGAGACCGTCCGCTCGAAGGGGTAGAGGTTGACGCAAACGAGGTCGATCGGCTCGATGCCGTGCGCGTTCATCGCGGCGGTGTGCTCGGGGTCGTTGCGCAGGCCGAGCAAGGCGCCGTGGATCTTCGGGTGCAATGTCTTCACGCGGCCCGAGAGCATCTCGGGATAACCCGTGACTTCCTCGACGGGTGTGACAGCGACGCCGGCCTCGGCGAGTGCGCGGGCCGTCCCCCCGGTCGAGATCAGCCGCACGCCGCGGGCTTCGAGCGACCGCGCGAACGGGATCAGGTCCGTCTTGTCCGACACACTTATGAGAGCCCGGCGTACCGGGACGAGATCGGGCATGAACACGCTCCCCTTGCCGATTGAGGATACCGAAAGTCCCCCGAAGCGGGCCGAT
Organism: uncultured Phycisphaeraceae bacterium; assembly: GCA_964611775.1. GTDB lineage: Bacteria > Planctomycetota > Phycisphaerae > Phycisphaerales > UBA1924 > J020. The sequence goes on from CAZTEE010000011.1 coordinate 10,287, forward strand.
CGGGCCGGGCCGGTTGTCGATGCTGCGCCGGCCGGAGCGCCGGCCGCGACAAGAAACACAATTCAGGAACCGTGCAAGCGGATCTCGACGCCGGGAACAGCCCGGAGATTCCCGGGAATTCGATCCTTCGCGTCCGCTCAGGATCGGGGTACGAATTTATCCACGAAGCCGTGCGCGTGTGTCGTGAACAGATCCCCGTCGACTTCGGGCCGCATGACCATACGTTCGACGCCGGGCATAGTCTCGCGCGCTACGAGGTCGCCGTTGCGCGGATCAACAATGAACGCGGTCGCGCGTGCCCGGTCGAACGAGATCATCAGCCCGTCGCGGACGCCGATCGGGTCGCCGGAGGCCTCGGGGCTGGCCCAGAGTTCCTCGCCGGTGCCCGTGTCGAGCGCGACCAACCCGCGGCCGGGGATTTCAACGACGAGCATCCCGTCGATGAGCGCCGGCTGTGCCGAGATCGGCGACTCCGTCCGCACGCGCCACAGCCACGACGTACCGCGCAGTGCAAAGGCGTAAACCGATTGATCCAGCGACGCGACGAACATCGCGTCATCCGCGGCAACGGGCCTGTTGGCAAGCCCGCCGAAGATCCGCGCCCGGAGCGTCGCAAGCCCGGACTGCGTGTCGATGATCAGAACTTCGCCCGAACGGTTCACAACTCCCACGGACCGATCAATGACCACCGGCGGCGACTCGATCGCGCCGCGCAGCCCGTAGCCCCACAACTTGAAACCCGTTTCGAGGTTGTGGCCGAGAGCCTCGCCCGAGACCGACCCGAACACCGCGATCGGCCCTACTACGGCGGGCGGGGTCGACACCACCACGGCCAACCGTTGCCGATCCGAAATCTCCCCGGTGCGTCGATCGAGCACGAACAACTCATTGTCGCTGGCGACCATGACCGAGTCGTCCGCGTCGGTGAGGCCGACGAACCGGTCGATCGGGCGTCCGAGAGTCGCCGACCAGCGGTTCGCGCCGGTGGCCCGGTCCATGAACGTCACGATCTGATTGGTCGAGTGAACCAGCACGCCGTCGTCGATAGCCTCGAAGAATCGGATATCGCCCGACCTCCCGAGCACCGGCTGGCCACGCCACGACAGCCGATATCCGAGCGTGGCGAAGGCGTCGTGGTTGATCCCGCCGACACTTCTCGCGCCTGCCGGCCCGCTGTCCGCCGAGGTAGTTGTCGCGTATCCCCCCCCGGCGCCGGTGGCTGCGCACCCGCCCAGGCAGGCGAGCGTCATCGCAGCGATGGACGCCGGGAGCGTCCGCGTCAGGTGTAGTCTCGGCGTCGTCGGTCGGCGGCGGGGGTGTGCGGTCATGGGCGTGCTCGATCGGTGAAAATAAGTGTTCGTGCGGACTCGGTCGGTCGCCGACTCGGGGGCGGGGAGTATCCGCCCCCAGCCGGGCACGGTCAAACCATGCGCGTATCCTCACGCGAATGTTCACCGGGCTTGTCCAGGCTGTCGGAGTAATCCGCACGATCGAGCCGACCGGTTCGGGCCGTCGTCTCGTGATCGACACGGGCGCCTGGCGCTACCAACCCGAGCCGGGCGATTCGATCGCCGTCGCCGGCTGCTGTCTGACAGTCGCCGTCGAACCCGCCCCGGGCCTGCTCGCGTTCGACGTCGTCCCCGAGACCATCGCCCGCACGACACTCGGCGATCGCCGAGCGGGCGATCGTGTCAACCTCGAACACGCCGCCCGAGCCGACTCGCTCCTCGGCGGGCACATCGTCCAGGGTCACATCGACGCCGTCGGTGAAGTGAAATCCATCGAGACCGCCGACGGTCAGTGGCGTGTCCGGATCGCCGCCGACCCGGGCGCCCTCCGCCTGATCCCGCCGAAAGGTTCGGTCGCGGTCGAAGGGGTGTCGCTGACGGTCGCGGCGACGGCCGGCGCGTGGTTCGAGGTCGCCCTCATCCCCGTCACGCTCGACGCGACGACGCTGCGCGATCTCGCGCCTGGCGACAGCGTCAACATCGAAACCGACATCCTCGCGCGAACCGTCGCGCACTGGCTCTCCGACAAATACGAGACAGACATCTGACCGAATCCCAGGGATGCAATACCTGGGCTTTAACGCCCCGAGCCGAGTCGCCCCCGGCCCGGTCGTTGGTCTTGCAAATGAAGAAACTCCTTCAGCGCACGGGCGAGCCGACCGTGCCACTGGTTATGCCGGTGCCACTGGGAATTGTTGACGCCTGACCAAACGAAGCGAAGATCGGTGCTCATTCATCGTCCGTCGGCGCGATCGGAGCCGCGCCCGACCTCGAAGTCCGCACCCTGCCTCGCATAAGTTTCGGCGGGAGTTTCGTCGGCACCACCCCGCCCGGGAATCGGTACAGGTCCGCCTTCGCGACCGGCGGCGGCGGAGACGCGACGATCTCCCGCGCCCCAGGTGTCGGCGGGGGCGCCGCCGCTCGCTTCTCCTGCTCCGCTTTTCTCGACCGCACGCCCGAAGGCGCCGGCCCGGGGGTGAAGTCCGGGTACGTCATCAGCGGGATCTCGATGTTCGCGAGTTTTTCCACCGCGGTAAGCCGGTCGCCTTCCTCGGATGTGACGAACGTCCAGGCGACCCCGCCGCGACCGGCGCGGGCCGTGCGCCCGATCCGGTGGATGTAGATCTCGGGATCCTCGGGCACGTCATAGTTAACAACGTGGCTGATGCCCTCGACGTCAAGCCCGCGGGCCGCCACGTCCGACGCGACGACCACGCCGAGCGTCCCCGAGCGGAAGTGTTTCATCACGCTGTTGCGTTTGCGCTGGGGCATGTCGCCGTGGATCGCGCGGGCGTCTATGCCCTTATCATTGAGAAATTTAGTAAGATCGTCGACCATGCGCTTGGTCGCGCAGAAGACCAGCGTCAGGTCGGGGTCCTCGTGCTTTAGCAGGTGCAGCAGCAGCCGCTTCTTGTCCCACCGCTCGACGGGCAGGTAATGCTGCTCGACGCGTTCGACCGTCAGCGCCCCGGACAGCGACGTGATCCGGACCGGATCGTTCATGAACCGCGACGCGAGTTTTTCGATGTCGTCGGAGATGGTCGCCGAGACGAAGATCGTCTGGTGCTCGGTGTCGATCTTGCCGAGGATCTTGCGGATGTCCTCGCGGAAGCCGATGTCGAGCATCCGGTCGACCTCGTCGAGGACGATGAACCGGACGTGGTTCAGGTGGATGTCCCGGCGTTCCATGAAGTCCATCAGACGCCCGGGCGTGGCGACGATGATCTCCGGCCCGTCGGCGAGTTCCTGCTGCTGCTTATAGATCGCGTCCCCGCCGTAGACTGCCGCGACGCGGATCGGCGTGTGCTTGCCGAAATTCTGTAGTTCGCCGGCGATCTGGAGCGCGAGCTCCCGCGTCGGGACGAGGATTATCGACTGGAACGCAAGCCCGCGCTGGGCGAGGTGAAAGAGCGGGAGCCCGAACGCCGCGGTCTTCCCGCTGCCCGTGCGCGCCTGCCCGAGCACGTCGCGCCCCTCGAGCACGACCGGGATCAACTCCGACTGGATATGCGTCGGCGCCTCGAACCCCATGTCCGCGACGCCTTTGAGCACGCTGTTGCGCAGCCCGAGCTCGGCGAACGAAGACTCGGCGAAAAGGTGCTTGGCGTCGGCGGGGTTGACGGACTTGTCGCCGCGACGGTCGGAGCCGGCGCGACGCACGGGGCGACTATCACCGCTTTCGTGGTTGCCGCCGCGGTCTTCCTGGGCGGGCGTTGCGACCGAATCACTCGTCGCCTGGGCGTGCTCCGGAGCGGGCGTTCCGGCTTCACCGCCGACTTTTTTGCGTCTGCGTCGGCGGCGTTTGCGTGGCTTGTCGCCGGCTTCGCGGATCGCCCCGTCCGCTGCGCCGGCATCGATTCGGGTGGTGTCTTGATCGGTGTCCGACTGCGCCAATATTTCATCTGGCATAAAGGTCGCCTGCCCCTCTCGGGCGTGTCCCGAGCCGCTCGGCCGCGGACGCGAGCATGGTCGGATGACAGGCGTCGTGAGCACGACCCGTTCGGGCCGCCCGCGCGACGCGCACCATCCGTGCCTGCTGCGTCCGGGACGCCCGGCGCCGGGGGATGTGTTCTTCGGGAGCCGGCCGCGTGCTCCCGCCTCTTGCTTCTACGAGCCTGCGGCCGATCTGATCCTAGCGCCTCACGCCGACCGATACAACTCTCACCAAGCGCCCGCGAAACCGCGCCGATCGGATACCCTGCCCAAGCCCGGGCGTCAGGCCCGGGCCGGAGCCTCCAGCATGACCGCCACCAGCCGGATCGAGATCGACCTCTCCGTCATAGAGCGGAACGTCGGCCGGATCCGCCGCACCCTCGCCGCCGGCTCTCCGGGCCGGCCGGTGTCGATTTGCGCAGTGCTCAAAGCGGACGCCTACGGCCTCGGGGCCGCCCGCGTCGCCAAACGGCTGGAGATCGCCGCGGTCGAGATGCTCGCCGTATACACCCCCGACCAGGCCCGGTCGCTCGTGGACGCCGCCATCCGCACGCCGATCCTGATCCTCATGCCCGCCTACAGCGTCAGCCGGATGGACACGCTGTACCGCGCCGCCTCGACCGGGCGCCTGCACTTCACCGTCCACGAGCCCGACCAACTCGCAAGCCTGACGCGCCTCGCCGACCAACTCGGGATCACGCTCCCCCTGCACTTCGAGGTAGACACCGGGCTGCACCGCGGGGGGTCGTCCCCCGCCGACGCAGCCGCGATGGTCCGCGCCGCCGCCGGTCATCCCCGCCTCCGCATCGCCGGGCTTAGCACGCACTTCTCCAGCGCCGACTGCGACCCCGCCTTCACCGCAGAGCAACTCCGCCGATTCGACGACTTCCTCGCCGCGACCGCCGGCTTCACCGACGACACCACCGCAGTCCACGCCGCCAACTCCTGCGGCATGTTCCGCACCCATCGCTCCCATCACGACATGGTCCGCATCGGCCTGGCGCTCTTCGGCTGCGTCGCCGACCGCTACCGCGACCCCGAGTCCTGCGAGTTCATCGACGACTGCCGATCCCTCGAACCAGCACTCCGCTGGACCAGCCAGATCGCCCACGTCATCCACGTCGCCGAGAACGAACCCGTCGGCTACGGCGGAACCTGGCGCACCGACCGTCCGACCCGTCTCGCCCTCGTCCCGGTCGGGTTCGCCGACGGGTACCCGCTCTCGCTCTCGAACCGCGGCGCCGTCGGCGTCGAACTGCCCGACGGCTCGCTCGCCTACTGCCCCATCGCCGGCCGTGTCAGCATGGACCAGATGACCCTCGACGTGACCGACCTCCCCGAAACCGCCGTCACCTTCGGCACACGCGTCGAACTCATCGGAACCGACCCCGAGGCGCCGAACCACCTCCCCACGCTAGCCCGCGCCGCCACCTCGAGCGTCCACGAGATGATCAGCCGACTAGGCCCGCGCGTACCCCGCGTGTATCGCGCCACCGCCGACCAGCCCCTCGTCCACGCCGATCACAGCCGCTGACCCATCCCCACTCCCGCCCCCCAGTGGCACGGGCGTCCCGCCCGTGCGCCCCGAAATTCCCAGCCCCAGCAACTCAACTCACTATCGTATTATATATTCCCTAAAGTCACTTACCTGCCACACCCTCACAGCCCAGGGATTCATCCCCGGGCTTTTGTTGTAATCCGCACCTCGTTCGCCGCCCGGTCACCCAGGCCGCCCCAATCATCACGCCTCGTCCGAAAATACGCTACAATCAAGCCAATCACCCCGGCCCGGCCCAAGCCGGCCTTCGATTCAGCCGATGGAGTCGGCATGAAGATGCCCCGTCCCGTCGATGCGCCCCGAACGTCGCTACGCGACGCCCGACCGATCCTAGTACGCGTCGGATCGGCCCTCGTCGTCGCGCTCGGATTCCTCTGGATCACCAGCCGAGTAGACCCCGGCCAGCCCCGCGCATCGGCCCCCGGACCCCCGGCCGCGCTCGACTCCGCCCCCGCCGCAACCCCCGCCGTCTCGATGGGTGTGCTCGAAGGCCGTCAACTCCTCGTCAACCTCGTCGCGACTCCCGAAGGCCCGCGCTACACCGTCCTCGACCGCGCCGGCGCGGTGCTCGCCGAACGCCTGACCCAGGAAGAACTTTATCAATCCTTCCCCGATCTCCGGATGGACACCGTTATCTCCGGCCCGCTGATGCTCGCGCCCTTCGATCGCTGAATCGCGCCACTCGCTCAGCCGTACAGCCCGCGCCCTCGGATATAACTCAGCACGTCAGCGGGGATCAGCCGCGCCGCCGCCTCATGATCGCTAGACGCCAGCGCCGCGCGCACCGCGGTCGAACTGTCACGCCGCATCGGCGTCGGCACGATCCGCCCGCGCCATCGCTCGAGTTCGGCGTCCGACCAATGCGGCGCCATCCGCTCCAGCAGCGCCACCGCCGATTCGTCCGGCTCGCGCAGCATCACCACCGGCTCCGCCAACTCCATCACCATCCCCGGCTCACGCCACGCATGAAAAGACGCCGCCTGATCCGCACCGATCAGCAGCCGAATCACCGCCCCCCCGGGCAGCGCCGCCCGCAATGAGCGCAGCGTGTCGAGCGTGTAACTCACACCCCCGCGCTCGATCTCAACATCCGTCACGCTCCACCGCTCGCGCCCCGACAGCGCGAGCCGCAGCATCTCGATCCGGTCCTTCCCGCGGGCCGTCGGCCCGGACTCCTTCAGCGGCGATCGCGCCGCGGGCACGTACAAGACCCAGCCCGCCCCGATCGCGTCCCGCGCCGCCAGCGCCGGCTCAATATGCCCGAAATGCGGCGGGTCGAACGCGCCGCCGAACACCACCACCGCCCCGACCGCCGCGGGAATCGCCGGCTCGATCGACCAGCGCGCCGGATCAACCTGATGTTTACCCTCACTCACGATGCGCCGATCCTACGCGATTCTTCATCAATAATCCGATCCAGCCGAGCGCCCGCCGCCGCGAGCCCCGCGCGGGTTGCGCGCCCCAGCCGCGCTACCGGCGCGATCAACACGGGTCGTCTCAGCAGATCCGCTGCAACCCGCCTTGCGTTGGTTATTCCGTCATCGCGCACCCACGTCGCTGCGCACGCCGGGAGCGTGTCGCCCGGCCCGTCACTTACGCCTCGAACAATCGCCCAGCGCACGCCGCGCTCCGCGCACGCGCGCGCAAAACCGTGCGACTCGCAATCGACGACCGATGCGCCTGTCCGCGCCGCGAGCGCACGCTTTTCCTCTACCGTCCCGATCGGCGCCTCGACACCTACGACAACCACCCCGCCGTCACTCCCGACCGTCGGCGTCCACCTTTCGCCCGTATCGCCGTCGATGACATCAGACGCCGTCACTGCGATCGGCGTATCCGCAAGCCCGCCCGCGACACCAAAGAGCACAAAAAGCCCGATCGACGCGAGATCCAAACCTTCCACCGCACGCGCGACCGCCAACGCGCCCGGGCCGGTCCTCACAACTCGCGCCCGCGCAGCCACAGCCGCGCTCGCCGCGCGACGCTCGATCTCCAACGGGCACAGCACCACAATCTCGGCCGGCATCCGCAAACGGTACCGCGCACCGCGTCAGTCCTGTTGTTCGCCTACGCGCCGGGCGCCCTCGGCTCGAACCGCCGCCGCTTCTTCGGTCCGCCCGATCTGCTCGAGCATCCGCGCGAGGAAATCCCACCGCTGCGGGTTCGCCGGGTCGAGGTCCGCCGCCCGGCGCATCTGCTCGACCGCCTCGCCCTGCCGACCAGATAAGAACAACGCAACAGAAAAATCGTTGCGATACGTAGGATTCTCCGGCGCCAGTTCGACCGCGACCGCGAGTTCCCCGGCGCCGTCCCCGATCCGGCCCGCCTGCATCAGCAGTGACGCCAACGACGCCCGCGCCGACGCCTGCCTCGGCTTCTTCCAATCCTTCTCATCGACCGCGCCGCGACGAACCCCGATCGCCCCGTCAAGATCACCCCGGCTCAGCAGCGCCGCGACCAGCAACTCCCTGGTCGCCGCGAATCCCGGCTTCGCATCGAGTACTTTTTCAAGATGTGCGACCGCCTCCGCCTCGCGACCGTCGAACGCCAGCAACTGCGCCGTGTCCACCGCGCGAACGTCGGCGTAACCGATGCGATGGTCGAGACGCCGGAGAAGCGCGATCGCCTCGTCGCGTTCGCCGCGGACTGTGTGCAGCCACGCCGCCCGCGCCATCGCCTCGGGCTGATCGGCGATGCCCCACCCGCCCGACCCGACGCCGAACGCGCGTCGGTAGTGCCTCAGCCCGCGCTCGGCGAGCGAGCGCATTTCCTCGCTGATCCCGCCGGGCGTTTGCGCGATCGCCGCCGCCTTTGTAACCGTGACGGCGCCGTCGATCGCGTCGCCGCGCCACCTTTCGATTCTCAGCACCAATGAGTGCGCCGTCAGCCCCGCCGCTACGACCGCGGCGAACAGGAACACGCCGCCCCCTCGCCGTATCCGCCCCGCGCGTTTTAGTTGCGCCCCGATGATCCGCACGTCCCTGCTTCGCAGCGTCCGCCACGCCTTCCACCACACGAACGCCAGACATCCCGCCATTCCCACCGCCATGAGCATCGGCACCACGCCGTACATCCCGCGCCACGCGACGAACGCGATAGCGAACGAAGCCGCGACCGCGGCCTCCTCACGCCACGACATGTCGTATTTCCGCCTGATCGGCGCATGTTTCGCAGCGCCCTTGACGACAGCGGGCTTGGCGAACCCGAACGAAAGCGCGTCGTTCGGGCACACGCTCACGCAGTCCATGCACTTCATGCACCCGGGATCGACGACCATGCCGAACTCGCGCACCTCGTCATGCACGCGCACGTTCGACGTGCACACCGCGGTGCAGTGCCCGCACTGATGGCACTTTTCGGGATCGACAATGATGCGCCCGGGCGCTAGCTGCTCCACGGGCGCGAACAGCCCGCCGTACGGACACCCGTACGTGCAGAAGCCTTTCGCGCCCAGGAAATACACGGTCGCGAAGCCGCAGATCAGCAGGAACGGGATCGCCACCGGCCAGGGCGCGAACGTGTCCCAGAACCCCTCCGTCACAAGATGATTCGAGAACCCCGGGAACTCCGCCGGGACGCCGATCACCGCCAGCGCCGCGCCCCAGCCCATCCACTCGAGCGTCGGCGCCAGCGCCAGACGCTTGAAACTCGGCCACACAAACATATAAAGCCCGAGCAGCAACGGCACATAAACCAGCAGCCTCGAGCGGAACGGCTTCGGCCTCACACCCAGCTTCTTCATCATCCACCCGCACAGATCCTGCAGCGCCACAACATGGCAACCCCAGCCGCAGAAAAACCTTCCGAACACCAGTGTCGCCAGCAGCGCCAACGCGAAGAAAATCAGCCCCGCGTTGATCATCCCCTGCTCGAGCGAGTACATCGCCTCGCTCGGCTCCACCGGCGAAATAGTCCGGCCCGCGATCTTCCAGTGCGCCAGATGCGCGATGAACAAAACATGAACACCGATCAGAACCGCCGCCCGACGACGCCCGTTCTTCGATTTCCTGATCGTTCTCGGACCGCCGCGTTCACCACCGGCCCCGAGCACCGGCAAATTGATCGACTCCCGCGGCGTCGACCCAATTCCTCTTTGACGCCCGCGACCGGGTGAATCAGCCTTATGTGTCACGGCGTGCGCCCCAATCCCCGAACAGGGTTCCTTACACAACCCGTACTCATCCGTGATTGTCGGCGGCGGACGCGCCGTTGTCGAGCCACCAGACCGTAATTTTTCAGAGTTTCTCTTCGTTCCCGCCGATCCCGACGCTAGTCTTGACCATTAAACCCATCACGACCGCCGACGGCTCGGCGCCCAGAGGAGACCAACCGAATCATGCGACACCTGACTTCCGCGCTCGCGCTGGGCGCCTGCCTGTTCCCGCTGACCGCCGCCGCCCAGGTCGCGCCCCTCACCACCACGCCGTTCCTCTCGGGCCTCTCTCGCCCGCTCGCAATGGTGCAGTTCCCCAACGACCCCGATTCGCAACTCATCCTCGAACAGGGCGGCCTGGCCCGCCTCGTCCAGAACGGAACCCTGGGCGCCGACTTTATAAACCTTGCATCCGTAATTGTTGATTCCTCCGGCGAACGCGGCCTCCTGGGACTCGCTTTCCCCGAAAACTATGGAGATCCCGCCGGCGGCTCGTGCAACGACTGCTTCTACGTAAACCACACCGGACCCGCCGGCGCCACCAACATCGTCCGCTACCGCCACATGCCCGGTGACCCCTTCTCCGCAGACGCCGCCACACGCGAAGTCCTCTTCACTATCGCGCAGCCATTCGCCAACCACAACGGCGGCGACCTCCACTTCGGGCCCGACGGCATGCTCTACATATCCTCCGGCGACGGTGGACTCGCCAACGACCCCTTCGAAAACGCCCAGTCCATCAACAGCCGACTCGGCAAAATCCTCCGCATCGACGTCTCAGCCCGACCCGGCTTCCAGACCCCGCCCGACAACGCCTTCGTCGGTGTCCCCGGTGACGACCTCATCTGGTCCTTCGGCTGGCGCAACCCTTGGAAATTCAGCTTCGACACCGGCCCCTGCGGCACTCGCGCCTTCACCGCGGGCGACGTCGGACAGGACGCACGCGAAGAGATCAACTACGAACCCTTCGGCGCCGACGCCGGGCGAAACTACGGCTGGGACTGCGTCGAAGGCGATCTCATCCTCACCAACGACGTCGGTTGTGACGGCAACGACCCCACGCTCACCCCCCCGATCCACGTCGTAAACCACCCCACCGCGCAATCGATCACCGGCGGGTACGTCTACCGCGGCAACGCCATCCCCACGCTCCGCGGCCGATACATCTTCGGTGATTTCGTCACCGGACGAGTCTGGTCGCTCGGCCTGACGCTCGATCAGAACGGCGAAGCGACCGTCACCGACACCATCGATCACACCAGCCAGATCGGCGGTGGCAATATCTCCGCCTTCGGCCGCGACGCCGCCGGCGAACATTATGTATTCAACTTCTTCGCGGGCACCATCCGCAAGGTCGTCACCACCGCAGCGCCCGCCGACATCAACCTCGACGGAACCGTCAACGGCCTCGACCTACTCATCATGCTCTCGGACTGGGGCGCCGCCGACTGTGGCCGAACCGACCTCAACAACGACGGGGTCGTCAACGGCGTCGATCTCCTGATCCTGCTCTCAAACTGGGGCTGATCCAAACCGTACTTCCATAAGTGGCACGGG
>CAZTEE010000012.1:0-17697 GCA_964611775.1 uncultured Phycisphaeraceae bacterium
GCCGGCCATCGCGTTGTACCAGTTGCGGTTGAAGCGCCGGAACGGGAGCACCGCGGTGAACGTTTTCGAGTCCACCCGCTTCATCCGGATGCCCGAGCGGAACGCCATCGGGAGCCAGATCAGCGAGCACACCCGCTGCCAGAATCGGCTCTTCGCGCTGAGCCGGCTTACCCACATCTCGATCCGGTCGATCTTGCCCGGGTTTACGATCGGCATGTCCCGGCGGAGCGCACGCCGGGCGGCGGGTGTCGGCGGCGTCACCGCGATCACCGGAACGTCCACGCGCACGCCGGCGTCATCCCCGGTGGCGTGGGCGTCGATATCGGCCGTCTGCGCTGTAGGCGTATTCACCAGGTTCCTTCGGTGATGAGGGTTCATCATCCATCGGCCCGCTGCGGGTTCTTCCGACACAGGCCGGCGGATTGTACCGCATCGAGACCGACGGGGGACATCGGTTCCCGAGAATGTTCGAGCCGTCCGGATCGAACCGTCCGGCATTGCCGCGGGGACCGAGCGGAGATCCCTCCCGGGGGAGGCTTGCCCCGGCGCCATACTGGGCGTCGGTTGTCGGAGCCGCCCTTTGCACCGACGATGCCCGCATGAACCGCCCGCACCGGCCGATCCCCGACCGACGCCCGACCGGCGCACGGCGGATCCGGCTCAAACTCATCCTGCTGCACACGCTCTTCTCGCTGACCCTCGGCGCGGCGCTGATCCTCACCCTCCGCCCGGCGATCCGCAACGTCGTGCTCGGCGCCGAGGAGCACGCCTGCTTGGTCGCCCTCGACGCGGTCACCGATCCCGACCCCGAAAAGAAACTCATCGATCTCGGCGGGGTCGAGGTCCGGATCGGGTCGGCGTCGGAAACCGGCCTGAGCGACGACCAGGCCCGCCGAGCGCGCAATGCCCGGGGAGAGCCGGCCCGGATATCCCCGGACGCCGCCCGCCCGATGGTTGCTCGCCACGACCCGCGTCGCGACGTGTTCATCACGGCGATCGGATCGGCCCCAGCCGCCCGCGCCGAGACGGCCCGGCTGTACACGCTCGTCGTCGTCGCGCTGCTCGTCGTATACGCCCTGATAGCGATCGCCCTCGAAGCCTTCGTACTCCCGCAGAATGTCTGGCGCCCGATCGCCCGGCTCCGCGAGGCCGACGCCGCCGTCCAGCGCGGCGAGCGCGCCGGCGAACTCATCCCCGACGACGACATGCCCCGCGACGAACTCGGCGAGATCATGCGCTCGCGCAACGAATCCATCCGCAAACTCCGCGAGCACGAGGACGCACTCGCCCGTGCGCTCGATGAACTCGAACGCGTCGCCACCGATCTCAAACGCAAGAACCACCTGCTGGAATCCGTGCAGCGCAACATGGCCGACCAGGACCGGCTCGTGAGTCTCGGCATTATGAGCGCGGGGCTGGCGCACGAACTCAACACCCCGCTCGCCGTCCTCAAGGGCGGGATCGAGCAGATCGCCGAGCGTCCCGACGACGCCGTCGGCCCCGACCGCGCGAGCCTGCTGCTCCGCACCGTGTCCCGGCTCGAACGGCTCAGCGAGAACCTCCTCGACTTCGCCCGTGTCCGGCCGCATAACGCCGCCCCCGTCCCGATCCGTCGCGCGATCGAAGAAGCCTGGGAACTTGTCCGTCTGGACCGCGAATCGGCGGGGATCGCATTCGATTGCCGCATCCCGCCGGAGATCGTCGCGCCGGGCGACGCCGATCGGCTCGGGCAGGTGTTCGTGAACATCATCCGCAACGCCGCCGACGCTATCGACGGCCGTGGGCGGATCACGGTCGCCGCATCGCGCTCGACGCGCGACACCGCCGACTGGCTTACCATCGAGTTCACCGACACCGGGCCGGGCATCGACCCCGAGATCCTCCCCCGGCTGTTTGATCCGTTCACGTCTACCCGGCTCGACGCGCGCGGGACCGGGCTAGGCCTCGCCGTCGCCGAGGGCATCGTCCGCGAGCACGGCGGGGTCATCCTCGCGCACAACACGACCGCGGGCGGCGCCGTCTTCGAGGTTATGCTCCCGCTCAGTCAAGGCGCCGACGACGCGAACACCAAATGATAGATCACAATCACGAAAACGCGGACACCGGCCCGTCCCACGCGACGCTCTCGATCGTCGCGCTCGACGACGACGCCGACTTCCGCGAATACGTCCGTGGCGTGCTCGAAGCCGAGGGGCACGAGGTCCGCGTCGCCGCCACACCGAATGAGTTCTTCGGTCTCTGCGCGGAGCGTCTGCCCGAGGTCGCGCTGCTCGATATGAAAATGGGCCGGGAGTCCGGCGAAGCCGTGCTCGAAGAGATCCGACGCCGCTGGTCCAGGCTCTGCGTCGTCGTCGTGACGGGATACCCGACGCTCGAGACGATGCGGGCGACATTCAAGCGCGACGTGTTCGACTATCTCGCGAAGCCGTTCTCGCTGGAACAGCTCCGCGCGGTCCTGGCGCAGGCGGCTGCGGAGTTCGACCTCGGCGTCCCGCCCCAGGACCGGCTGCGCTCCCGCCTCGGTCGCGAGATCAGGCTCGCCCGCACGGCCCGCGGGTGGACCCTCAAAGACCTCTGCGAAAACAGCGGCGTATCGATAAGCCAACTCTCATCCATCGAACGCGGCGCCCACATGCCCAGCCTCGAATCCCTGCTCGCCGTCGCCCACGCGCTCGACGCCACGCCCAGCGAATGGCTCCGCGCCGCGGGATTCTGAATGCGCCGAGCGAAAGTCGCAAGGGCCGCTGTTTCTGACACCCTCTCACCCCGGGAGAGGGATGGGGTGAGGGGGAAACGGCGCTATGCGCGAACCGCGCGCAATGCTGCCAAAGCCCAGGGATTTCATCCCTGGGCTTGAGGTCGTGATATTCAACGCGCGCCCCCTGTCACGCCTGACGTGAACGCTGCGGGAGTCAATATTTCAGTATTCGCGCACGGGCGAGACGCCCGTGCCACTGATTGCGCCCGTGCCAAAGTTTGAATTGCAGATACTGCGGGCTGCGTATCAGGTCATTCTTCGTCTTCGCTCTCGGGCACGCGGGCCGCGGCGATCAGGCGGTCGCTATCGCGCAGATTGATCACGCGCACGCCCTGTGTCGCCCGCCCGACCCGGCTGATCGAGTCGATCGGGATACGCACCATCAGGCCTTCCGCGGTGATGAGCACTACGCCCTCGCCGGGCAGGACCGCCTTGAGCGCGACGACCGGCCCGTTGCGTTTGGTGGTGCGGATGTCGATGCGGCCCTTCCCGCCGCGCGACTGCGGGCGGAGATCGAACCCGCCGTCCTCGCGCTCGCTCTGGACGAGGTATTCATCGACCGCGGTGCGCTTGCCGTAGCCGTTCTCGCAGAGCGTGAGGAGATCGAGCGATTCCTCGCGTGTGCGCTGCACGCCCGTGTCGTCCGGCTCGGTCATGAAGATCCGCGCCATGTCGATCACGCGGTCGCCCTTCTTGAGGCTGATCCCCTTGACCCCCGCGGCGCTGCGGCCCATAGGGCGCGCGTCGTCCTCGCGGAACCGGATCGCCATCCCTCCCGCGGTGCCGAGCAGGAGGTGGTCGTGCCCGGTGGTCCAGGTGACCGAAATGAGCGAATCCCCGTCGTTGAGCCGGACGGCGATCAGCCCGCCCTTGTGGACGTTCTGGTACAGCCGGAGGCTCGAACGCTTGATCAACCCCTGGGCCGTGGCGAACACAAGATAATATTCGCCGCGTTCGAAGTCCGAGATCGGCATGAACTCGACGGCCCGCTCGCCGGGCTTGAGGTCGATCAGGTTCACGATCGAGCGGCCCTTGCTCGTCCGCTTCATCTCGGGGACCTCGTACACCTTCATCTTGAAAACGCGCCCCGTGTCCGTGAAGCACAACAGGTCGTCGTGAGTGCTGGCGACGAAGACGTGCTCGGTGAAGTCACCTTCTTTGGATTCCGACGCGCGCACGCCGCGGCCGCCCCGGCCCTGCTCGCGGTACGTCTCGAGCGGGACGCGCTTGATGTACCCCTCGTGCGAGATGGTGACCGCCATCTCCTGCTCCTGGATCAACGCTTCGTAGTCGATGTCGGTCTCGGACTCCTCGATCGCCGTGAGCCGGGGGCTGGCGTACCGCTCGCGCATCTCGGCGCAGTCCGTCTTGATGATGCCGAGCACGCGGCCGCGGTCGGCGAGGATCGCCTCGTACCCCTCGATCTCCTCCACGAGCGCGGCGTAATCACCGACGAGCTTCTCGATTTCAAGCCCGACCAACTGGATCAGCCGCATCGCGCCGATCGCCTCGGCCTGGACGCGTGTCAGCGCCAGCCCGTCCGCAGCCGCGTCGATCCGGTCTAGCAGACGACCGGGGATCCGCCCGCGGTGCTGGTGATCCCCGGCGATGCGGAACGCGCGGGCCGCGAGCGTGTCGATCGCCTCCTCCCGTGTGCGCGACGCGCGGATCAGCCGGATGACCTCGTCGATGTCGCAGACCGCGAGGATCAGCCCTTCGAGAAGGTGCGCTTTCTTCTGCGCATCGCGCAGCAGCCGTTGCGTACGCCGGGTGACGACCTCCTCGCGGTGCGCGATGTAAAGTTCGATCAGCTCCTTCAGCGTCAGCGTACGCGGCTGGCGGTTGACGAGCGCGACGTTCATGATCGAGAACGTCTGCTGGAGCGGCGTGAACTGGAAGAGTTGGTTCTCGACGACCGCGGCGTCGGCGCCACGCTTGAGTTCGCAGACTATCCGCGTCCGCGCGTTACGCCCGGACTCGTTCCGCACGTCGGAGATGTCCTTGATGCGCTCGGCCTTGATCGCGTCGACGATGCGCTCGACCAGCGTCGATTGCACGAGGTTGTAGGGGATCTCGTCGATGACGATCTGGGTGCGCCCGTTCTTCATCTCCTCGGTGTGGACGCGCCCACGCAGCCGGACGCGCCCGCGCCCGGTCGCGTATGCCTCGACGAAGCCCGATCGGCCCGAGATCACGCCCCCGGTCGGGAAATCCGGCCCCTGGATTATCTCGAGCAGTTCGGGCAGCGTGATGTCCGGGTTGTCGATCGTCGCGACGATCGCGTCGAAGATCTCGCCCGGGTTGTGCGGCGCCAGGCTCGTCGCCACGCCCACCGCGATGCCCATCGCCCCGTTTATAAGAAGATTCGGGAACCGGCCGGGCAGCACCGTCGGCTCCATCAGGCGGTCGTCATAGTTCGGCTGATAATCGACCGTGTCGAGTTTGATGTCTTCGAGCAGGTCCACCGCCGGGTGGGCCATCCGCGCCTCGGTGTACCGCATCGCCGCCGGCGGATCACCGTCGATCGAGCCGAAGTTCCCCTGCGGATCGATCAGCGGCGCCCGCATCCGCCACGGCTGGGTCAGCCCGACCAGCGTCGGGTAGATCACCGACTCGCCGTGCGGGTGATAGTTGCCCGACGTGTCGCCGGCGATCTTGGCGCACTTGAGGTGCTTGCGACCGGGCCGGAGGTTCAGGTCGTTCATCGCGACGAGGATCCGCCGCTGCGACGGCTTCAGCCCGTCACGGACGTCGGGCAGCGCCCGGTCCATGATCGTGCTCATCGCGTAGGTGAGATAACTGTCGTGGAGTTCGCGCTCGATGTCGCGGTCTACGACTCGGCCGATCGGGCCGGGCGCGGGGGCGGATTCGGTGGCTATCGGGTCGATTGGGTCGGACAACGTGCAGGCTCCGGGCGTATCACGCAATCGGTCGCGGATGGTTCGTTCGCCCGGTCATCATAGGCGAAAACGCCGAGTTCGGCGGCGCCGGCGGTCAGATCCCGCCGCGCGTTCACGCAGCGGAGAGAGAGGCTATCGTGCTCCGATGCCGCGACTCACGAAGATCTACACCAAGACCGGTGACGCCGGGCAGACCGGGCTTGGCGACGGCGCGCGTGTCTCAAAGCACTGCCCACGCGTCGAAGCCTACGGCGAGGTCGACGAAGCCAACTCCGCGCTCGGCGTCGCGATCATCGCGCTCGCGGACCAACCCCCGCTCGCGGAAATGCGCGACGCTCTGCTGATTATCCAGCAGGATCTTTTCGACGTCGGCGCCGACCTGTGTGTGCCGCGATCGGGCGACGAGCAGGCGGGGTCACGGCTGCGCGTCACGCCCGATCAGATCGCCCGGCTCGAGCGGCTCATCGACAAGCACAACGCGGACCTGCCGCCGCTGGAATCTTTCATCCTGCCCGGCGGGACCGAAGCCGCCGCCCGGCTGCACGTGGCCCGCACCGTGACCCGCCGCGCCGAACGCCGGGTCGCTGCGCTTATTGATTCTGAACCCGCTGCAACCAGCCCTGAGGCCCTCGTCTATCTCAACCGCCTGAGCGATCTGCTGTTCGTGCTGGCACGGGTGGCCAACGGCGGTGGGGACGTGCTGTGGAAGCCGGGGTCCGGCCGGGACGCCGGCGCCACTTGACCCCCGTCGGAATCCCGCGCGCCCCCCGATGAACGACCGTGTAGCCTGTTCCCAATACACACCGGGGAGGGCACGGGTGACAGCGACGGTCACAAGCGATTTCCGCGAGGAGTTCGAGGCCGAACGACTGCGCTGGCTACGCAAACGGTTCCTGTGGTACACGGGGATCAACGGCGGGCTTGGCGTGATCGGGATCGCCGTGGTCCTGGCGCTCTACTTCGCGGCGCCGCGCAGCGTCATACATCTCGTCACCATCAGCGCCGCGATCAACTTTCTCTCAACCGGGCTGTTCCTCGGCCTGTTCTTCCATGTGCGCAACCACGCGCGGCCGATCTCTCGCCAGCGCCTCGTAGCGTTCGTCTACTGGCTGATCGTGCTGGTCGGCCTCATCCAACTGCCTTCGTCCATGCTCGGGGCGGAGATCGGAGAGGCGATTGCACGCGCAGAACTCGCCGCGACGGAGACGGAGTCATCCGACGTCACGCGCGAGATGGATGCGATCGCGCCGGTGTCTTCAGAATTGGAGTCCCTGGCCGTTTCCGAGGTCGCTCCGGCGGAACCTGTCGCTGCCGATGACGCGGCTCCTGCTGCTCTCACCGCTCGCGCCCCCGCGAGTCTGCGGCTGGGCGCTCAATGGCTCGGCAGTGTGTTCATCACACACCTGCTCGCGTCGCTGTTTATCCCGTGGACGCCGCGCGAGGCAATCAAACCGCTGATCCCGCTGCTGGCGCTGTTTGCGATATTCACACTGCTCTTCGGCGACGGATCACTCACCTGGCGTCTGGTCGCGATCGCCGGGGCGCCGCTCGTCGGCCTGCCCGGGGTCGCGTGGTCCGCGTGGCGCATCGGGCGCTTCCGCGACCGCTTCCACGCCCGCGTCCTGCGCCGGTCCTACGGCGAGATGAAACGCGAACTCGTCGACGCACGCAAAATACACGAGGCCCTATTCCCCGAGCCGATACTCACCGGCCCCGTCAGGTTTGTTTATAAGTATGAACCCATGCGGCAGATCGGCGGGGACTTCCTCTTCGCCCACCGTTTCCCGGGCCTCGCCGAGCAAGACGCCGAGCCGGTCAGCGTCGTCATGATCGACGTCACGGGCCACGGCGTGCCCGCCGCGCTGACAGTAAACCGCCTCTACGGCGAACTCGCGCGCCTCTTCGCCGAGGAGCCGGACATCCACCCGGGAGACGTGCTCACGTCGCTCAATTCATATGTTCATTACACGCTCGCCATACACAGCGTCTACGCGACCGCGCTGTGTGTCCGCGTCGATCCCCGCCTCGACATCCTCGAATGGGCCAGCGGCGGGCACCCGCCCGCGTTCGTGCGGACTGTCGACGGCCGGCTTGAACGGCTCGACTCCACCGCGTTCGTACTCGGCGCCTGTCACGGCGAAGACTTCGACGACGGCCGAAAATCGATTCGCTTCGGACGCGGCGACGCGCTCATCGCCTATACCGACGGCGCGATCGAAGCGCGCGACGCGACCGGCCGCATGGTCGGGATCGAAGGCTTCCAGCGCTGGGTCGCATCGGTCAGGCCGGACCCCGGGGATGACGCCGGATGGGCCGCGGCTCTGCTTCGCGCGGTCGATCAGCACCGTTTCGGACCGCCCGCCGACGACACGCTCATCGTCGAACTCTACCGCCCGCTCCGCGGGTGAAATCAGCACAGCTCCCCGGGGTTTCATCGCTGGACTTCCTACCCGGCGCGCTACTTGCGATATTCACGCTGCACGCACTCCTCCTAAATCCAATACCCTCCCTCTCTGCGCCCTCCGCGCCTCCGCGGTGAACGAGTGCCGCCCGACGACTCGGCTCGCGCTTGTCGAGCGTCGGTTCCGCTACCTTTATTGCGTGACAACGATCCCGCACACCACGCCCGCGGTATATCCCCTCGTCGCGGGCGACCGTTTCGCCGCGACAATCCGCACGGATTCCTGTACCGGCTGCTCCGTCGCGATCCTCGGCGTGCCCGACGAACTCGGCGTCCGACTGAATCACGGCAGGCCCGGCGCCGCGCTCGGCCCCGGCGCTTTCCGCGATGCCCTCGCGCGGTTCGGCACGCCCTACGACGCCGCCCGCGCCGCGGACATCGATGTTGCAGTGTTCGACGCCGGCGATGTCATCCCCGCGCCCGGCTCCGACGCGGACGCGCTGGCCGAGACGCACGCGCGGATCACCGCAGCGGTCGGCGCGATACATGATCTGGGCATGGTTCCCATTGTCGTCGGCGGCGGGCACGATATTACATTCCCGGCCGTGCGCGCCGCCGCCGAGCGGTTCGGCTCTGTCGGCGGGATCAACGTCGATCCTCATCTCGACGTGCGCGAGACGGTCGGCTCGGGCATGCCGTACCGCCGACTCATCGACGCGGGACACCTCGACCCGCGGCGTTTCGTCGAACTCGGTGTCGGGCGCTTCAGCAACTCGCGCGAGCACGTCGAGTGGGCGCGGGAGCGCGGCGTCACCATAATCCTCGACAACGACATCCGCGGCGACGAACCCTTTGAATATCAGGTGAATCGCGCCTGGCAGGTCGCGCTCCCGCACGAGGATTCCGCCGGTTTCGTGAGCGTCGATCTCGATGTGATCGACGGCGCCGAGGCCCCGGGAGTTTCGAGCGTCAACCCTTCCGGGCTTCGTGCGCATCAGGTCTGTTCGATCGCGCGCCGGGCCGGCGCGGACGGGCGCATCCGGCACTTCGACATCATGGAACTCAGCCCGCCCAACGACGATCCGCCCGGCGCCGGCAGGACCGCGCGCGTCGCGGCGCTTGTCTTTCTTAACTTCATCGCCGGCTTCGCGGAACGCGGTGGCGCGGCGACATGAGCAGCGTGCTGATTCATAACGCACGCATACTCACCCTCGCCGAGGGATCGGTTCCCCGTCGCGGCGCCGAGATGCGGAACCTCGGCGTCATCGAGCGCGGCTTCGTCTGGGCCAACGGCGATCGGCTGACCTACGGCGCCGGCGACCCGCCGACCGATGCTCGGGAACCCGTCGAAATCGATTTCGACCGGACCGAACTAGCCTTCCCGCGTGTGCACACAATCATCAACGCGCACGGCAGGGTCGTGATGCCAGCGTTCGTCGACGCGCACACCCACGCCTGCTTCGCGGGCGACCGCCTCGACGAGTGGGATATGAAACGTTCCGGCGTCCCGTATCTGGATATTCTCAATGCCGGTGGCGGGATCATGAGCACCGTCCGGGCCGTGCGCGAGGCGAGCGGGGAGGAATTGCGCCGGTCTTTATATGACCGGCTTCGCGCGATGCTCGGCGCCGGCACGTGCTGGGCCGAGGTCAAGACGGGCTACGGCCTGTCGCCCGAGCACGAATCGAAGATGCTCCGCGCGATTCTCGATGTCGCCGACGCGATGGAGCCATTTATGTTTGTGTCGCCGACGGCGCTGCTCGGGCACGCCATCGATCCGGAGAATCCGAACTTCGTGGATGAAACCATCGGAGTGACGGCGCCTCGGCTAGCGGAGATCATCGAGCGTTCAAAGTGGGAACGCGATGTCAGAGGCGCGACGCCGATCGACGCGTACTGCGAGGTCGGCGCGTGGAGCGTCGAAGACTGCTGCCGGCTCTTCGATAAGGCGCGCGAGATCGAACGACCGATCCGTGTGCACGCGGATCAGTTCAACTCGCTCGGGATGACGCCGATCGCGGTCGAGATGGGCGCGCTAAGCGTGGATCACCTCGAAGGCTCGACCGACGCGGACCTCAAGGCGCTCGCCGAGTCGGACACCTTCGGCGTCATGCTCCCCGCGACCGGGTTCCACCTCGATGACCGCTACGCGAACGGCCGGAAGTTCATTGATTTTGAGGGAGCCCTGGTGATCGCGTCGAACTACAACCCCGGCTCGTCGCCGACGTATTCGATGCCGTTTGTAATATCACTGGCGGTGCGGAAACTCGGGCTTACGGTCGAGGAGGCGATCACGGCGTGCACGGTCAACGCAGCGGAACTTCTCTGCCCTGATGAATCCGATCCGAGCCAACGATTCCATAACCATGTCGGGTTCATGCATCCGATGGGCGGCGGCTGCGGGAACCGGCTCATCATGCTCCGGCACACCGATGAAAGGATGCTGGCGTACGAGGTCGGCGGCGACCCCGTGCAGCTCGTCGTCAGCGACGGCAAGATCCTGAAGTGGACCGGCGACGACGCCTCGCGCACTATCATCTGTCCATGATCCACCGAAACCCGAACCAGGTAGATCTCGGCGCCGCCCGGCTCGCGGCGGAGAGGGTGGTCGAGATCCATCGCCGGCTCGTCCCGTTCATGCGCGCCGGGCGGACGCTCGGGCAGATCGACACGTTTGTTGCGAAGCAACTCGAGGTTCTCGGGTGCAAGTCGTGTTTTCTGCACTATCGAGTGCCGCGGCTGCCGCCGTTCCCGAGTTTCGCGTGTCTGTCTCCTAATGATTGCATCGTTCATGGGACCGCGGGCATGACGACGGCTCCGCTCGAACCGGGGGACATCATCTCCGTGGATATCGGAGTCCTGCACCGCGGGTGGATCGGCGACGCCGCGTGGACGTACGCGATCGAGCACGCGGATCACGAATCGATGAAACTTATGAATGCCGGGAAGGAGTCGCTCCGCCGGGGGATCGCGGCGCTCCAGCCCGGCGCGACGTTTCGCGACTGGGCGGCGGCGGTTCAGCAGCACGTGCAGGGCGAGTGCGGTTTTCATCTCACGAAGGGCCTGTGCGGGCACGGGATCGGTCGGAAGCTGCACCTGCCGCCGAACATCCCGAACACGGTCGAGGATTGCGCGCCGGTGCTCACTCCGATCCGTCCCGGGCTGCTCATTGCGGTCGAGCCGATGCTCGCGGTCGGCACCGGGGAGAAGCGCGAGCGGCCCAACGAATGGCCGATCTGGACGGCGGACGGGTCGCGCGCCGTCCACTACGAGCACGATGTTTATATCTCCGAGGACGGGCCGATCGTCCTCACCGAGGGGCTATATCAGCAGCCGGACGTCGTCGGCGTGTGAACACCCGGCGGGCGATCGGGTAGGCTCTCCGTGTCAGACCGAATCAGGCCCGATCCGAGGAAACATCCATGTTCGAATCCGTGCGTGTCGCCCGCGGGGGCGCATCCGAAGCCGTCGTCGTCGGCGTGTTCAAGCCGGAAAAAGGATCGCCGAAGCCCGACGCGGCGACGGCGACTTTGCCCGCAAGCAAAGCGATCGCCGAAGCTTGCAACCGCCGCGAGTGCACCGGCGACGCCGGCTCGATGAGCGAAGCCTTCCACGGCGCGTCGCGGGTGATCGTCGTCGGGCTTGGCGCGCGCGGCGAGTTCAAACCCGGCAATTTGCGTTCGGCGCTCGCGCCCGTCGGCCGCCGGCTCGCCGCGGTTCAGGCTTCGTCGGTCGCGCTGGAACTCGACGGCGCGATCACCGACGCCAGCACCGACGCAGAGCGAGCGGGTGTCGCGGCGGGCGAGTGCTTCGGGCTTCTCGCGTTCGACAACACAACGTTCAAAGGCGCCGGTAGCAAGAATGGCAGGCCGCGGCCGAAACTCGCGGCACGCTCATCGGGCAAAGCGTTCGAGCGCGGGCTGTCGCGCGGGCTGGCGCTCGCGGCTTCGGCGAACCTGTGCCGGACTTGGGCCGCGACGCCGCCGAACATCGCAACTCCGATGTGGATGGCGTCGGAAGCAAGGCGGATCGCGCGCGGCGTGGACACGCTTTCCGTCCGCGTCGTCAAGGGCGCGGAACTCGAGAAGGAGCGGCTCACAGGGATCGCGACCGTCGGCCGAGCGAGCGCCAACGAGCCTTGCCTGATCCGCGTCGCGTACACGCCCACGAAACCCGGCAAAGGGCTGAAGCCCGCGGTGATCATCGGCAAGACGATCACCTACGACACCGGCGGGCTCTCGATCAAGACCGCCGGGATGAAGGGCATGAAGGAGGACAAGGACGGCGGCTGCGCCGCGCTCGCCGCGATGCACGCGATCGCCACGGTCGTCAAGCCGAGCCGGCCCGTCGTGTGCCTGCTGCCCGCGGCGGAGAACTCGATCTCCGACGACGCATACCGCCCGGACGACATTCTTACATTCCGCAACGGCGTCACGGTCGAGGTGACGAACACCGACGCCGAGGGCAGGCTCGTCCTCGCGGACGCGTTGTGCTGGGCGTGCGAGAAGGAGAACCCGGCGTTCATAGTCGATCTCGCGACGCTCACCGGCGGCGTGGTGACCGCGCTCGGCTCGACGTTCGCCGGGATGTGGTGCGAGGACGACACCCTGCGGGCCCGTGTCGAGCGCGCGGCGGTCGAGAGCGGCGAACGCGTCTGGCGCCTGCCGATGCACCAGGAATACCGCGACATGATGAAAAGCCCGATCGCGGACCTTGTTAACTCGAACCCGAACCGCAAGGCGCACCCGATCCAGGGCGCCGCGTTCCTTGATGCGTTCGTCACGCCGGGCACGGCGTGGTGCCACCTAGACATCGCGGGCGTGCACGATGTGGAGTCGGACACCGGCCCGTTCGTTGCGAACACGCCGACGGGCTGGGGCGTGCGTCTGCTCGCTGCGGCGCTCGACCAGGATTGAACCGACGCGGGCGCGAACCGGAGTTTCAGCATGCCGATTAATAACGCGGCGACGGTCGTCGGGCGGTCGCTGTTCCTCGCGGCGTCGTGGACGTGGTGCATCGGGATGTTCCTGCCGGTGCTGCTGATCGACGACTTCGGTGTGTGGGGTTGGGTCGCGTTCGCGGTCCCGAACGTTATCGGCGCGGCTCTCGTCGGTGTGATACACACGTCGGGGCGGGCGACGAGCGTCGTGCGCGATCATCGCGGCGCGATGCGACTGTTCTCCGCGGTGACGATCGCGTACCACCTTTATTTTCTAGGGAGAATCGCGCCGTTCATGGGGGCGCCAGACGGCGGGATCGGACCTGCCGGGCAGTCGTTAGTTCTGCTATTGATTGTCGTGGCAGCGGCGACGGCGGTGTCACGGCTGCGCACGCCCGGCGCGTGGATGATCGCCGCGGGCGTGACGATCGGGCTGTCCGTGCTGGCGATGCTGCTCATCGAGCGGACGAGCGGCGGTCCCGCACTCGCGGCGCCGGCGGCGACGGGGAAGTTCCCGGTCGGCGATGTTATATGGGCGGCGCCGGCGCTTTTCTTCGGGTTTCTGTTGTGCCCGCATCTTGATCTGACGCTGCTGCGCGTTCGCAGAGAGACGCCGGGCGGCGTCGGGGTCGCGACGTTTGCGATCGGCTTCGGCGTTGTATTCCTCGCGCTCATCACGCTGACGATGCTCTACGCGCACGCCTTCTTGCCGGGCGGGCGGCTGAGTTACTGGATCGGGCTGCACTTCTTCGCGCAGGGCGTGTTCACGGTCGCGGCGCATTGGCGCGAACTCAAAGAACGACAGCCGGGAGGCGATGACGATCGGCGGATCGTCTTCGGGCTGATCGCGCTCGGGGCGCTGCTGGGCGTCGCGTGGCCGACCGCGGAGTTCCGGCTCGGGTACGACCTGATCCTGTTCGCGTACGCGGTCCCGCTGCCGGCGTATGTGTGGTTCGTGATGATCCCGCGGACGCCGGGGCGTCGTCGGGAGATCGCCGCGTGGCTTACGGCGGTGTTGATCGCGGCGCCGATCTTCGCGATCGGATATCTCGCGCCGGCCTGGCCGCTGGTCGCGGCGGCGGTGGGGGTGCTGATCGCGGCGCCTGCTGTCGAAAGGTCGCTCGGGCGCGGGGTCGGCTGAGACGTTTGAGCGAGCCGATCGTCGGCGACCCTTGTAAGATCCGTACATGGCCGAGCGGACGCCGGATTATGAGGGTGCGGAGCGGGTTCTCACGTTGCGCATAGTGACGCTGCCGCGGGACACGAATCATTACGGGACGATCTTCGGCGGGGTGATCCTGTCATACATCGACCAGGCTGGTTTCGTCGAGGCGCAGCGGCACGGGCGGCATCGTTGGGTGACCGCGTCGATGGATCGTGTCGAGTTCATCGCTCCGGTGCATCTCGGTGACACCGTCAACTTCTTCAGCCGAACGGTGCGGCTCGGGACCAAGAGCGTCACGGTCGAGATCGAAGTCGAAGCGGAGCGGCACGACACCGGCGAGCACGTCCGCGTCACCACGGCGACGCTGACGATGGTTTCGGTCGACGCGGTGGGCAGGCCGATCCCGTTCCGCCCGGCGCCGACGGCGGGTGATCGAGGGGCGTGATCAGCGCGGGAGCACGTGCGCGGATTTCGTGGGCGTGAACGCGGCGATGGCGTCGCGGTAGACGCGGGCGGTTCGTTCGGCGGCGCCGGCCCAGGTCAGGCCGCGGACTTCCATCGCGCCGTGCTGCCGGAGCGTGCGCGAGAGCGGCGGGTGTTTCAGAACGGCGACGATTTTGTTCGCCATTTCGTCGATGTCCCAGAAGTCGACTTTGAGGGCGTGCGAGAGGACTTCGGAGACGCCGGACTGCTTTGAGATGATGACGGGCACGTCGTTGCAGATGGCTTCCAGGGGCGCGATGCCGAAGGGTTCGGAGACGCTGGGCATGACGTAGCAGTCCGCCATGCGGAAGACCCGGCGTACGTCGGCGCCTCGGAGGAAGCCGGTGAAGAGGACCTTGTGCCCGATGCCGAGGGCGGCGGCGTGCTCGATCATGCCCCGCGCCATGTCGCCCGAGCCGGCGACTACGAACTTTACATTCGGATTCTTTTCGAGCACGCGCTTCGCGGCGGCGACGAAGTATTCCGGGCCTTTCTGCATGGTGATCCGGCCCAGGAACAGAACTATCTTTTCTTTCGGGCTGATCGCGAGGTCCGGGCGTGGTTCGTAGCCGTCCCACTCGACGCCGTTGTAGACGACCTCGATCCTGTCGCGCGGGACGGCGTAGCGCGCGACGCAGATCTTCTGCGTGAGGTACGACACCGCGACGACCCGGGCCGCGGCGTGCATCCCGCGCCGCTCGATGTCGTAGATCCGCTGGTTGACGTGCTCACCGGAACGGTCGAACTCGGTCGAGTGGATGTGGACGATGAGGGGCTTGCCGGTCGCGCGGGCCAGCGCCATCCCGGCGGGATAGGTCATCCAATCGTGGGCGTGGATCACGTCGAAGCGCTCATGCCGGCAGAGCGCCAGCGTCATCGCGGCGTAGCGTTGGGCGTCGGTGACGACGTCGCCGGCGTAGTCGCCGGATCGGCTCAGGAAGGAGCCTGCCATGCGTGGGTCAACCCCGACGGCGGCGAGGATCTCCGCGGTGATCTCCACGCCGCTGCGACGCAGGGCTTCGATCTCGAGGAACCAGCGTTGTTCCTCCGAACCGGCGGCGGGGTCGGCGCCCGCGGGCGAACCCGAGCCGTACGGCGAGAGATAGCCCAGCCCCGCGGGCACGCCGAGGAACCGAGTGTGCGAGAAGCCCTCGATCCGGCGTTCGAGCGAATGGATCGGGCGGGAGTGCTCGATGCGCTGGCCCGGCTGCTGAGCCGGCTCGCTCGCATGAGCGCCGACGCCGTTGGGCACGACGTGTTCCGGGCTGAGGACTCGGACGTGTGTGGTGGTGTCGCCGGTGACGGGTTTGGGGAGCACGAAGAGGATCTCGTGCCCGGCGGCGTCGAGGGCGCGCGTCAAACCATAGCACGCGGTGCCCAGCCCGCCCGAGATGAACGGCGGGAACTCCCAGCCCAGCATCAGGATGCGCAGCCTTTGAGTCTGACCGTTCACAGAACCGGCCCGATCCTCTCATAAATCCGTTTGTGGACGCGCGTATACGCGTCCGTTGTCGCACACCGAGTTCCCGGACATTGTAGTGGGTTGTCGGCGGGGCGTCCGATCATCCCGACGATTCATCATCTATGATCACCTTCTTATGACAGGTTCGACGCGAGAACACACGACGGAGACCTGGACCACCAGGCGCCTGCTCGAATGGATCGGGCGGTCGCTCGGGCAGGCGGGCGTCGAGTCGCCCAGGCTGTGTGCCGAACTGCTTGTTTCCCATGTGCTGGGATGTGAGCGGCTTCGGCTCTATGCGGACTCGGACCGGCCGGCGTCGGCGGACGAGCGAGATCGGCTCCGCGGGCTGGTCGCGCGGGCCCTCCGCCAGGAGCCGGTGCAGTACCTCGTCGGCGAGGGGTGGTTCTTCTCGCTGCCGTTCACGGTGGATCGTCGTGTGCTGATACCGAGGCCTGAGACGGAGACGATCGTCGAGGCCGTGCTCCAGGCGGCGCGGACGCGGAAGGAACTCGCGTCGGGTGTGATCGCCGATATCGGGACCGGGTCCGGCTGCATCATCGTCGCGATCCTTAAGAACCTGCCCGGGGCGCGCGGCGTGGCGATCGATATCTCCGCCGACGCCCTCGATGTCGCCCGGCTCAATGCGCACCGTCACGGCGTGATCGATCGGCTTGATCTGCTCCGCGGGGATCTGCTGGCGCCGCTGGACGAACATCCGTGCGGCCGGCGGCTGGCGGCGATGGTGTCGAACCCGCCTTATATCCCGGATCACGAGTGGGACGCGGTCCCGGAGAACGTGAAGCAGGAGCCGCTGGTGGCGTTGCGAGGCGGCGCCGACGGGCTTGACTTTGTTCGGCGGATCGTGCGGGAGGCGCCCGGGCGGCTCGTCCCGGGCGGGCTGCTCGCGGTCGAGATCGCGGAATCGACCGCGCCAGTGGCGCTCGAGTTAGTTTCGAGCACGCCGGGACTGGTGGAAGCGAGGATCGAGCGAGATTTTCAGGGTCGGCCACGCACGATCATCGCCCGGCGGGACGACGCTCCCGCGACGTGAACATCGCGGTAAAACAACTAGTGGCACGGGCTTATCAGTGGCATGGGCTTATCAGTGGCACGGGCGTCTCGCCCGTGCGTGCGGTGTATTCTCAAGGTGAATTTCTATATTCAGGACCAATGACCGGGTCGGGGGTGGCCCGGCTCTCCGAGCCGGGCGTGAACAGCGCCCGGCCGCGGAGTTCGGCGTCATTAGATTATTTTGCGTGAATACGTCCCGCGCCGGTCGTGCCACCGACTTCGGTCGCTCTGGACCGAAGTCGGTGTCGGCGGCGCAGTTTGTGTCAATTCCCGGAAGCACCGAGTTCGGAGGACCGAACTCGGTGGCACGGCCGGTCGCCGACTATTCGGCGCACGGGCGAGACGCCCGTGCCACTGGGCGAGACGCCCGTGCCACTGGGCGAGACGCCTGTGCCACTGGGCGAGACGCCTGTGCCACTGGGCGGGGCGCCTGTGCCACTGGGCTGTTCGCGTGTTCAGCGGCCGGCCGCGACGGGTTCGGGGAGGAAGTCGCCGACCTGCGCGGTGGTTGCGGC